>CALWNA010000278.1 GCA_944382505.1 uncultured Lachnospiraceae bacterium | reverse complement strand
CCGGAGAACAGTCAGCAGACGCAGAATCAACAGTACAATAGCAACCAACAGGGATATTACCGGCAAAACTACAATCAACCAATGCAAAATAATCAGCCGCCGATGAACTGGTTTAAGTTTATAATCTATTTTCAGTTATTTGTCGGGGCATTCTTGAATTTTTGCACAGGTATCGTCTATCTGACAGGCGCAATATATAATACACAAGGAGAGGGAGCAGCAGAACTTATATATTTGTTTTATCCGTCAATGTCAGCAATTGATAAAATATATGGACTTGGATTGATTGCACTCGCAGTTTTTGCAATTGTTACCCGTATGAAACTTGCAAAATATTGTAAAATCGGACCGACATTATATTTTATTTATTGTGGTGTTTCTATTGTGTTGGTATTATTTTATCTGGTTGGAGTAATATCTGTGGTGGGAATGATAGAGAATATTTCGAGTCTGGTTGGAAATATTATTGGATTAGGAATATTGCTTGTGATAAATGTTGTATATTTTAAGAAGCGGGAATTCTTATTTGTAAATTAAATATTGAAAAATGAAAACTATTACGTATTGCGATAAAAGCATGCGTAATAGTTTTTTATTTTTAGCGAAATATGCACATATCATCTGGAAATAATTCATACAAAATAATAGTGTTAATAAAAAATAATTGATACTTGACAAAGCAACATAAAGTATGTATTATATATTTCAAGATATTTATTTGAAACAAAAAGATGTATTTAAAGCGAAACATGTAAACAAATTGCAAATAAGCAGGTGACAAATGTATCGCGTGTTTCAGAAAAAGAAGTCTTTTTGTGATGTTTTGGAGAGAAATAGTCAGCCGATTTCAATCGGACATTGAAAAAGTCAAAGCGGATGGAAGCGATATGGTCATATGACTGAAAATTATGATTGTGCTTACAGCTATGGCAGCAATATAAAGACGACGTGAAGCCGTTTGTCAGGCATGTTTTGGGATATGTGCTGTAAACGAAAAAATGTGTGACCTCAAAAAAGGGGCATAGCAGTGAAGAACGTGGAAGGAATTGCATTGTTGTAGATTGGGAATAATTTTAAAGAAGAATATATTACAAAAGTATATATATATTAATAGAGCAATAGAGCAAAGGGATATAATGAAAACGAAATAAAAATAAGAGACAGTTCATGCATTTATGTGTGGACTATTTTTTTTGTAAAAAATGTAGATGAATAAAAAAAGAAGTAAAAGAAATGCATAAAAGCAGCAAGGAAGGAACGTAGAAAAGGAATATCTGATAGTGACAGATTTTATGCAATTTCATTTGAAAGAAGAGGCATAGATAAAGAAAAATGAGGTGTAAGAGTGAGAAATTTAAGAGATCCACCGAAAAAGCAATATAAAACATTTAGACCGGGAACTGACGGGTTCCGGACAGTTTCCTTTAAAGGAAAGGAGAAAGAAGTGAAAAAATTAAAACCAAAGATTAGAGGATTTTTAAAGAAATGCATGGCATTGGTCATGGCGGTGACAATGCTTCTTACAGGTACGCCGGTGTTCATATATGCCAGACCGGATGCAGATACATATTTACCTGAAGGAATTATAGCAGAAGGAGAAATCGGAGGGAAAAAATGGTTCAATGAAAAAGGAGAAAATCCGCATATGTATTCCTCATGGGAAGGGAAAGCCTTGACCGTTACAAATTCAAGCTACGGCTATCGGATTCGGACAGACGATGTGAAAGTGTCAGTGAATTCGGGGGAAAGGCTTAAGACAAGCGACCGCCTTCCGGACACCAATGAGGCAGACGTCACCCACAAACCGCAGGAACAGGGGGACTACATATGGTTCTACACCGGAGACAATGACGAGGGAGATATCCAAGTAAGATATTCGGACTGCTATATCGTGCAGTTGGATTCAAATGGTAACGCCTACACACAGAATCTCGAGGTCGTATGTACGGTCACAAAGTATGACCAGACAGGAAGCGACGAGGGATACATCGGCGTGGGAAAGGACGTTTTTGACTTAAAGTACATCCACCTGCAGGACGTAAAGGTGCGGTACGATTTTTATGACGCGGTAGGGAATCCGGTTGAGCTTAGGACCAACATCACCCTGAAAGATATCGATGCGGACCAGTATGTGGGATTGCAGACCAAACGCCTAAGAGGAACTTACGTTGACAGTGACTGTCGGCTGTGTTTTTTGCAGGAAGACGGTATCGACTACTACGTTTCGGATTATACGGGAGTTACCGATGATGATGCAAGATATGCTGTGGGGTTTATGATCTATGCATCCAGCGTTACATATGTATTCGGGAAATATGGGACAGACGAGCATCCCATCACCAATAACTATACGATTCAGTATGTAGGCGCAGGCCAGTCCATGGTAAAGGTCACTGCACCACCTCCGACAAAGACGGTCTCCGACAGCACATATTATCACGGATTTGCAGAAAACAATGTGACGTTGAACCATTGTTATAACGTGATGGAACACTGGACATATACTGTAACGCAGACGATCCCTACAAAACTTGCACCGAATCAGTATTATGACAACGTGGAATTCATAGATGATATTGACACCTGCCTGGAAATCGACAGTGTAAAAATATACAGCGGAGACGGCAGGCAGGGAGACGGTGACGACAACGACGTGACGAACTGGTTTGATGTTTCCACAGATGGAAACCGGGTTCGTGCAGTGCTGAAAGAAAGCAGGCAGGACCGGTTTTATGCAAGAAACGAAATCTACCGTATGGTGATAGAAGTGCATTTGGCAGGTGTTGACGATTGGGCGTCCATGAACAGGGAACAGAAGACAG
>CALWNA010000277.1 GCA_944382505.1 uncultured Lachnospiraceae bacterium | reverse complement strand
TCTATCTTTAAATATAGGATTTAGATAATATTTTTTTACATCTCCTACTAAAGAAATAAAATGTACTTTATTCTCATTATCTAATAATGTGTCAATTCTAGGTAAAGTTGCAGACATTATTACAAATTTTATATTTAAGTATTTAGCATATTTGCTAAACATTTCTATCATTTCTCTCCATTTTTTATTTGGATAAGCTTGTATTTCATCTAAAACAACCACACTATTTACATAATTTAGCAAACTATAATTTATCTCTTTTCCAATTCCAAATAAACTTGAAAACATGTTAACATGAGATGTAATAATTAGAGGATAATCTCTAAAAACATTTTTCATGTATGCACTTTCATAATCTACATTTTCTTCACTGTCACTGGACATTTCAGAAATAGAATTTATTGTTATAAAATCTTTAAACTTAGTAAAATATTCTTCAAATTTATTTTCAGTTTGATCAACAATTGTATTAAATGGAAATATATAATTTATGCACTGAATATCTTTATTATTTAAATACAACTCTCTAGTAACATTTATTGCAATATTTGTTTTACCAGAACCTGTTGGAGCTTCAATATAAAATAAATTTTCTTTAATGTTATCCTTTACATTTTCACTTACTTCAATAAACAA
Organism: uncultured Lachnospiraceae bacterium; assembly: GCA_944382505.1. Classification (GTDB taxonomy): domain Bacteria; phylum Bacillota; class Clostridia; order Lachnospirales; family Lachnospiraceae; genus Eubacterium_G. The sequence goes on along the minus strand of CALWNA010000277.1, from coordinate 3,692 downwards.
ATCACTTCTTGTCTTATTTATACCATTTAAATCAACTTTACCTTCTTTATAATTTGTTATCGTTTTGTATAAACTTGAATTTTCATATTTGTCAAACAAATGCTCATTTTTTTCAATAAATTGTACTTTTTCTTTATTCATATATTCATAAGTTGCATAATAATCTGAAATAATTATACAAGAATATAATAATTTATTAAGTATGTATAAACCTATTTCATCTAAAAAACTATTTTTCAAATATTCTTTTAGACTTCCAGTAATTATTTTATCTACCAATTCATCGCTAAGTGTGTTTTTATATAAATTTTGTACTTCTACACCTTTTAATTCTTCTGAAAAATCATATATATTTTCTAATTGGCTATGATGTCTAGAAATAATATATGAAAACATTATAAGTAAACATACTAACTCTGGACTTTTATACTCCTTACAAATATTAAAAAAAGTATCTAAAAATATTCTCGCAGATAATATAGAATGTTTATTTTGCTTATATTCTGTTTCTATATTCAAATCATTACCCATTTTATCTTTTTGGAAAAGTGGATTTATTTTACCTATATCATGATAATAAATTGCAGACTCAAATAAGTCATATCCAATATCTACAATATTGTCATCTACTTTGAATATACCTTTAATTAGATTTTTTACTATCTGTTTTAATCCTTTTTGTTTTTCTAACTTCATATAATATTCATAAGTAAGTTTTAAATGGTCAAAAAGTAGCTCTTTTTCAGAGCTACTTTCTTTAATATTATTTAAATTAAGGTTAAGATAATCATTTTCAATATTTGCTTTATGTGCATAAAAAGTATAATTTGTATTATTTATTAGTTTTTCTAATTGTTCATTTTTTATCATTATTACTAACCTCTTTCATTTATTAAAAATAATATATAACTTTTTTTCCAGTTGTATACAAGCCGTCACTATTATTAATTTCTACTTTCTTATTTGTAAAGCAAAATTTTTCATAGTTTGTATAACCTAATTTCTCGTCTAACATTGTTGGTAATATTTCGTAAAATTCATATTCTTTTTCCAAATTATCCAAGTCAAAAAATGCATCAACAGGATCATAAGGTTTTATCTTTCCTATGTTTTTATTAAAAATACTATTTATACAATCACAATTATTTATCTTTTCTACATTGAGTATTTCTACATCATTAATATTAGCAAAATGTTCATTTTTACCAATGTAAGGAATATATTCACATTTTTTATTACCTAAATAATCTTTTATTTTTAAATATTCATCACTATTATCCTCAAGAATATAAATATCCCAACTAGGATTTTCAATAATTTGTTCAGATACAATTAAATTGTTTCCCGCTTCCTGAGAAGCATAACCTACTGAATTGTTAAATGATTGTATTTTCTTTGAAAATCCCTTTTCTCCAAAGTTAGGTACTATTGCAATTTTTAATCTGTTAAGTTTTTCATAAAATTCAGGCATAGTTTTATTCGCTTTTTTTAAGTAATTTTGAAATTGATTATAATTATATCCATTAAGACCAATTATTGCACCCAATATTCCATAAAGCATTATTTTATGAGGAATATTATATGTATAATAAATACTATTGCTATCTGGTTTTCGTATAATAGCCATGCCTGAACTTAAATTAAATTTAATTGTCTCCATAAACACCTCCTCTAAAAGAAAATCTATTAAAATAAACTTTTAACTTCACAGTTATTTAAATCTCCTTTTAGATTTGTAGTATAAGGGTTATAATATATTTCTATTTTACTAATTTCATTTTTTACATCGTCATTATTTAAAATTTCCATTAACCTTGTTAAATCTATATTATTTTTATCTCCATCTACCTTCTCAAAAGAAATATATTGATCTAAATTTGTTAAATATAACTTACTTTCTTCTTTACATTCTACAAATAATGCAAATTCATTTTCACATCCCATTTTACTGTTTGTGTTATATGCTGTAGCTGCAAGTAAGCATCCATCTTTAAATTTTTTATATGCTTCCTCTGTATAGCCTTCTAATCCTTCAATTTCTGTAGTATATATATCATAATTTTCAGGGTTTACAGAAAATGGATACATGTAATGAGCTTCATCTGAAACTATTTTCTTACCAATTGATGTATTTTGAGCATCCTCTTTTGTAGAATCTGTAAATGGTGATAATATATCTATTACTTCTACATTTGAATCTTCATATTTATTGTATCCTTGCCCAACTTGTACAGCCCCAGTTATACTTATGTTATTTTTCTCCTCAGCGAATGTTGCTCCAAAGTTTTGAACATCTATTGCAGAAAATAAATCTTTTATTATTTCTGTTTTATCTTTTATATCTTTAACACTTTTTCCAAATAATTGTTCAAATCTTTCTCCTAAAGTTCTTGCTTGAAATGCACCCTTTTTACTGTCTGATTTATATGATTTAACATATAAAACTTTATCACCTTCAGCTTCCCACATTTTCTTTATTGGATATTTAAAAGCTTTATCACTTCCAAAAATATCACCGTTAGTTGTTGTTTTTGGTCTACCACTAAAATCAGCATTCCAATTCGCTAAAATACTTTTTATTCCTACTACACCATAAACTCTATTATTCTTCTTCATTTACAATACCTCCATCTTCTTTATTATCTTTACTATAAAATAAATTATTTGCAAGTAATCCAGCAAGAATTATATCTTTGTTATCTTTAACTTTACTTTCAGGCTTAATTAACAAAATTTGTGAGTAAATATTGTTAAATTTTTTATTTCTAAAATTAATAGCATATCCATATCTATCATATAGATATTTAAGTTCTTTTATTAAAGTTTTATAATTATTAGCTTTAACAAAAGGTTCTGCAACATCTTGAGTTAGCTTACTAGCCTTACTTTTATTTATTAAATAGTATGCAACTTGTCCAATTAAGAAATAGAACTCATCATCATTCTCTATTTTCTCATTTTCATTTACTATTCTTGCACATCTATTCATTACATCATTTATTTTCACTATCTTATTCTCCTTTCTGCAAAAGTAATCACTTAATGATAACCATAAATTAAAAGCTCTATGACTGTTATATCTATTACCTCTTTTATACATTTCATCTTCTACAAATGAATTAGCTATTACCTCTTCAGCCATTTCATTTAATTCTTTAATAAAAGCCTTTGAATCTTGCTTTTGAATTAAATCTTTAAAACAATCCTTATAATTTTGTAAGAAATCCTTCTTCCAATTGCTAATTCCTTTATCCTTAGACACGCTATTTTCAAAATCATAATATGACATTCTTAAAAGATTTCTTTTACTTTCCATATTATTTGTAATCCACACATTATTTATTAACCATTCAAGTCCATAAATACTTTTAGTAGAATACAATACTTCATCATTATTATTTAAATAATCTTTAAATTCAAATTCTTTTATTGTTGTATTGTAATTTGGTACATACTCAAAGTTATCGATTCTAGCACTACCATTGTCATTAGCAACTTTTAAAGTATATAAATTTTCATTTTTAATTTCATTTTCTTCATTATCGTATCCCTTAAAATCAAAATCTGTTGTTAATTTTATTTCTGGTAATTTAGAAGCATTATTATATAACCATATATATATTCTTCTTAACACAGCTATATCTTGTAAATTTATTAATGATGAAACCTTGTAACTGGTACTTTTTAATTCT
>CALWNA010000276.1 GCA_944382505.1 uncultured Lachnospiraceae bacterium | reverse complement strand
TCCTGTACTGAAGGGAGAGACGGATACTGTAACCATGATGAGCTATGGATTCGATCCGTATCTGTCTAGCTGGAGCCCGTACCACGGAGCCGTTTACGCCGTTGTTTCTTCTGTGGCTAAGATTGTGGCGGCAGGCGGAGATTATTCCAAGATCCGCTTTACCTTCCAGGAGTACTTCCAGCGGATGACCGAGGACCCGGTGCGCTGGAGTCAGCCTTTCTGCGCCCTGTTAGGCGCTTACAGCGCGCAGATGGGATTTGGACTTCCTTCCATCGGCGGCAAGGATTCCATGTCGGGAACCTTTGACGACGCCGCTCACGGGGAGATCAATGTTCCGCCGACTTTAGTATCCTTCGCAGTAGACGTGGCCAGCGACAAAACCATCATTACGCCTGAACTGAAAGTTCCAGGCAGCAAGCTGGTGGTATTTAAGATTCAGCGGGATGAGAATGATCTGCCGGATTACGGCCAGCTGATGGACGGATACGGAAAGCTTCACGAGGACATTAAGGCGGGACGGATTATTTCCGCTTATGCCGTAGAAGGCCATGGACTGGCTGAGGCGGTGAGCAAGATGGCCTTTGGAAATAAGCTTGGCGTAAGAGTAGAGCACAATGTTGACCCAAGAGATTTCTTTGCTCCCGATTGGGGTTCCATTCTCTGCGAAGTGCCCGACGGCAAGGTAGGAGAACTTTCTATTTCCTATACCTTGATCGGTCAGGTAACGGGCAGCGACGTGCTGGAGTACGGTCCAGTAAGCATTCCAATGGAAGAGGCTTTATCTGCCTGGTCTGCTACGCTGGAGTCGGTATTCCCCACCGTTTCTGGGGTGGAGAATACTCCCGTTCCTCAGAAGCTTTATAAAGCGCCGGAGGGAAGCGTTTATCTGTGCAGCCATAAGCTGGCGGCTCCTAGAGTGTTTATTCCTGTATTCCCAGGAACAAACTGCGAATATGACAGTACGAAAGCCTTTGAGCGGGCGGGAGCCTTGGTTTCTACTAAGGTCTTTAAGAACCTTTCCGCCCAGGATATCCGCGATTCTGTGGATGCTTACCGGAAAGAGATTGAACAGGCGCAGATCGTTATGTTCCCCGGAGGATTCTCTGCCGGCGACGAGCCAGAAGGCTCCGCAAAGTTCTTTGCCACGGTATTCCGCAACAGCGTGATCCGGGAAGAGATCGAGAAGCTGTTAAATCAGCGGGACGGCCTGATGTTAGGCATCTGCAACGGCTTCCAGGCGCTGATTAAGTTAGGACTGGTTCCGGAAGGAACGATCAGCGAGCAGAGAGCAGATTCTCCGACTCTGGCGATGAACACCATTGGACGCCATGTATCCAAGATGGTTTATACGAAGGTTGTTTCCAATAAGTCTCCTTGGCTGTCTCTGGCCGAGCTGGGCGGCGTTTACTGCAATCCGGCTTCTCACGGCGAAGGTCGGTTCGTGGCGGATGAACAGTGGCTGAAGAAGCTGTTTGACAATGGCCAGGTAGCCACGCAGTATGTAAATGATAAGGGCGAGGCCACCATGGACGAGTTCTGGAATCCTAACGGCTCTTATCTGGCTATTGAGGGCATTACTAGCCCGGACGGAAGAATTCTGGGCAAGATGGCTCACTCTGAGCGCCGGGACCGCTCTGTAGCTATGAATATTTACGGCGAGCAGGATATGAAGATTTTTGAGGCAGGCGTAAAGTATTTTAAATAATTATCCTTTCTACTGTCGGCGATAAGGCTGGCGTACAGGAAAACCTAGGGTGACGATAAGATAAAAAAGAGCGGCATCCAGAACAGGCGGCCCTTAGAGGGGCGCTATTTCTGGAGCCGCTTTTTTGCCTGCCCTTATGCCGGCAGCCGCTTATCCCTGCTGAGCGGTGGAAGCATCTTCACAAAACACCACTAAAACGTCGGGAGAGATGAGGGCTGGAATGGAGCGGGTGGCGCGGGCGTATACCGCCATCATCAGCTTCCCGGAAAGGGAGCCGAAATAAACTAAGCCGTTTGGCATGATAATCCGAGTTTCTGGAGTCAGATTCAGACGGAGGCTGCCGTCAGAACTAAGAAGACTGGAATCAAACCGGTCTAAGGCCGCCTGGCTTCCTTCCGGCAGTTTAGCCATGGCGGAGGCATAATATCTGGGGGGATAAATCAGGGGAACGGGAGCGTTGGCAGGGGTGAACACGGTGATCTGCTCTCCCAGGGAAGGGGCCTGGCTTTCGAAAACATAGGTGCCGGCGTCGGCGCCAAATTCCGCCGGGCCGGAGGGAGAAAACAGGGAATAGACGGCCTGGCAGGGCTCTGGTCCGCTGGCGGAAGAGGATGAGACGGGGTTGATTGCGGTGACGGCTCCGGTAAAGGATAAAAACAGACTCATAAGCAAAACCTCCAAAACAGGCAGCCCTGTTCTTAAGAGACTCTTAAGGGGCGAAGCCTGATGCGTTCCATAGATCATATGACAAAAATAGACTTGACAGAACTGCAGTTTTGCAGTATGATTTTCGCTAAAAAGCGGCAAAATGTTTGCGATAACCGGACAAAAGTATGCAGCAGACGGACTTGCGAAAAAGATGGACTCTCAAGCAGTCCTGCTTTTGGGCCGCGAAAAAACGAGGAGATAAACCATGATGAAGAAGGTAGTAAAATTCGGCGGCAGCTCCTTAGCCAGCGCC
>CALWNA010000275.1 GCA_944382505.1 uncultured Lachnospiraceae bacterium | reverse complement strand
CTTAAACATTGAAAAAGGAAAAGTTTATGGTTTTTTAGGACCGAACGGAGCCGGAAAATCCACCACCATGAATATCATTACAGGTTATATTGGGGCGACAAGAGGAACGGTAAAGATTGATGGGCATGATATTTTTAAGGAACCGGAAAAAGCTAAAAAGTGTATTGGATATCTCCCGGAAATGCCGCCTTTGTATCAGGATATGACGGTGACGGAATATTTGAATTTTGTGGCAGAGTTAAAGCAGATTCCCAAAAAGTCCAGAAAAGCCGGAGTGAAAGAGGTCATGGCGATGACGCAGACTGTCGAGGTGAAAGATAAGCTGATCAGAAATCTGTCAAAAGGTTTTAAGCAGAGAGTCGGAATCGCTCAGGCAATCCTTGGTATGCCGGAAGTTATTATACTGGATGAGCCGACAGTCGGTCTGGATCCAAAACAGATTATTGAAATCCGACAGCTGATTAAAGAACTTGGAAAGAAACATACGGTTATTTTAAGTTCACATATTCTTTCGGAAATAAGTGAAGTCTGCGATCATATTTTTATTATTTCCCGAGGGAAATTAGTTGCCAGCGGCACGGAAAAAGAGCTTGTAGAGCAAATGGCTGGTGAAAACAGATTATATCTGGAAATCAATGGTACGAAAAACCAAATGAAAGAGATGCTTAGTAAAATAGAAAATGTGAAAGAATATTATATTGAAGATACAGAAGCAAAAAATGTAATAAAGGCCAATATTTCATGTCAAAGAGACGAAGATATCAGAATACAGTTATTTTACGCATGTGCAGAGGCACAGACGCCTATTTTGTCAATGAATTATGAACAGATGACGCTGGAAGATATATTTATTCAGCTTACCCAGTCTGATCCACAGAGTAATTCTTTTGCGTTGCGGAAGGAAAATCCGGATTTCCCGGAATCGGATGAGGAAGAAAAAAACATGGATTCGGAAAGTGATATCGAAAAAGAGCAGAGAAAAACGGAAGAACAGGAGGACAATGAATAATGTTTGCTATATATAAAAGAGAATTAAAATCATATTTTACATCAGTTATTGCGTGCCTGTTCATTGCAGTTACAACTTTGATTTCAGGTATATTTTTTGTTTATTACAATTTAAATAATGGACTTTCGGAAATGTATTCCGTGTATCAGTGTCTGTTTATTCTGGTATTTACAGTTCCGATTCTTACAATGAAAGTCATTGCAGATGACAGAAAGCAGAAAACGGATCAGCTTATTTTAACGTCACCCGTTTCCGTGGGAAAAATTGTAATCGGAAAATTTCTGGCATTAATGACGATATTTATTATACCGATACTTGTTATGTGCCTGTATCCGCTTATTTTGTCAAGTTTTGGGACAATTGCCTTTAAGACTGCATACACAAATATATTTGGATTATTCCTTTACGGTATGGCTTTTGTGGCAATTGGAATTTTTATTTCATCTATTACGGAAAGTCAGGTAATTTCAGCAATTTTAAGTATCATTGTGCTATTGCTGGGATATATGATGAGTTCTCTGACCGGCATGATTTCCAGTGAGGGAAATATTCTGACAGTTATTTTAGGATGCTTTGATTTATATACTCCTGTACAGAATTTTCTCAGTGGAGTCATTAATCTGTCAGATGTGGTGTATTATATAAGTCTGACGGTTTTGTTTTTGTTTTTTACGTGCCAGTCCATTCAGAAAAGAAGATGGAACGTGTCGAAAAAAACAATTGGAACAGGTGTGTTCAGTACAGCGTTTATTGCTATTGCAGTTGCCGTGACAGTTTTTGTGAACCTGATTGCAAGTCAGATTACATCCAATGTGAGTGCGGCATCTTTGGATATGACAGCCACATCACTTTATTCGATTACATCGGATACAAAGAGTATGCTTAAAAATCTTGATACGGATATTAATGTATACGTCATGGCGGCAAAAAGCAGTGCAGATGATAATATAAATAAAACATTGGACAGATTTACGGCAGCTTCGGATCATATTCATGTAGAATATAAAGATACAACCCAATATCCGAGTTTCTATATGGATTATACAGACACAGCCCCAACGGCAAACAGTCTTATTGTTGTAAATGAAGCAAATGGCAAATCAAAAGTAATCGATTATTATGATATTTATGAGATGGATATGAGTTCCTACTATTACACAGGTCAGGCAAGTTACACGGGATATGACTGTGAAGGACAGTTAGACAGTGCAATCTCATATGTACAGTCCGATGAAACCTATACGATATATCAGATTGAAGGACATGATGAAGCGGTGCTGGATTCGACAAATTTTGGGACAATGGAAAATCTGTCGGAAACCATAGAAAAATATAATGGAACAATTGAATCGGTAAAACTTCCAAGTCTGGATGAAATTTCTACGGAGGATTGTGCCGCAATTCTGATTCTCGGACCGGAAAAAGATTATTCTGAAGATGATGCAAAGAAGGTTATCGATTATCTGAACAATGGCGGAAAAGCAATCATTGCGCTGGAAAACATGGTGAGCGCAGGTGTGGATAAACCGAACTTTAATTCTATTTTAGAAGCGTTTAATATTAATGTTCAGGATGGAGTTGTTGCAGAAAATGATGCATCTCATTATTCCGCGCAATACGGACCTTGGTTTGCCTTTGAAGATGGAATCGCAGGTTTTGCTTCGGGCATCAGCAGTTATGTGTTTACTCCTTACACAGCAGGGCTATCCCAGTCAGATGAAGACAATACAGAGATAACATATACAGCGCTGGCAAGCACATCGGAGTCTTCTGTTTTAAAGACAAATGTAGAAAATGCAACAACATATGAAAAAGAAGATGGGGATGTAGACGGTCCTTTTGATGCGGTAATTTCCGTAAGCAAAACGCTTGGCAGTGAAGACGACAGCGAGGACAGTGCAGATGATACAGAAAGTGCAGAGGATGCGGAAGAGGAAAGCGGTGAAGAAACAAAAACAGCGGATATTCTTGTGTTTGGTTCCGTATACGCATTGTCCGATAATATGGATAATATTGTTTCTCAGTCTAATACACAGATTGTGAACAATGCCTTGAAAGAATATATTGATACGGATGTAGAAACCATATCGGTACCCGCAAAAAGTTTGTCAACAGAGCAGCTTACCGTTACAGAGTCGGGAAGCAGAATCTTTGGCACATTAATTTCCATAGTGGCTCCTGTCATTGTATTGATTGCAGGCATAGCAGTTTGGGCTGGAAGGAGAAAGAGATAATGAAAAAGCAAATCGTACAGTTTTGTGTAGTAATTGCAGTTCTTGTGATTTGTATCGGTGGATACTTTATCGTTTCAAATTATTTCCGCGCGAAAAATGCAGAGGAAGAAAGTGCCGAGACAATCGAGGCATTTAAAATTGATGATTATACAAAGATAACCGGGTTGACATATATTTATGATGATAAAACAATCATGTTGTTAAAGGATGACGATATGTGGATATATGCAGATGATACGACAAAAAATCTTGACAGCAGCACGATAGAAACGGAAATGCTGATTCCTTTATCACAGGTTAATGCCACAACAAAGATAGAAAATCCGGAAGATATTTCCGAGTACGGTTTTGAAACCAATGAGGAAGGAAATATGGAGCCGGATACAAATACCATTATTGCAATGGATTCTGATAACAACAGTTATACAGTGTATATCGGAGCACAAAATCCATATGATACAACCCAATATTACATGATGGTGGAAGGCGATGATAATGTGTATGTCATAGATGATACGCTGGCAAACGCTTTTTCAAAGTCTATCGATGATATTGAAGAAGAAACTACGACAGAAGAGACAACAACAGAAGCAGAAACAGAAGAGACGACAGGGGAAACAACAGTGGAAGAGTAAGAAAATAAATATGTTTTTAAGACTGTGCATGGAATCCATGCGCAGTCTTTTTATAGTGCGCCTGGCGGCGCACGTTTCTAATGGGTGAAAGTCCCTAATCCGCCCCGGTAGTGGGAAGGATACAGCCAAGACCAAGGGTGTCCATCGTGAGGTGGAATCTGAAGGAAGGTGGA
>CALWNA010000274.1 GCA_944382505.1 uncultured Lachnospiraceae bacterium | reverse complement strand
TGTTGTAAATGACTGCTATCCTGAAAAAACTCCGAATAAAGATGTTAAACCTATTTCATATGAAAATTTTGTGAGTGGAATTATTGATAGAGGGATGGACAGCTTTGTGGCGAATGGTCCGCATATTGTTATGGACACAACAGATTTTAATAAAATACATATAGAAACGCTGATAAAAAAGATAAATGATTATATAGAGGAAATATTACATGATTGATGCGCATGTTCACTTGGAAAAAGGAAGCTAATGAATATCAGAATAGCTGGTATAGAAAAAAATATGAAAATGCTAGACCACTAAAAGAGTACACAGATTTTATAGATAACATGAAAAAGGAACGTTTTCCAATTAAGCTAAAGTTTGGTTTGGAAGTATGTTATTCGCCTGAACACATAAAAGATATTGAAAATATAAAAAATATGTATTCGTTTGATTTTCTTGTTGGTTCAATACATTTTATTGATGGGTGGGCTTTTAGCCATAAAAAACAGCCGTGGAGAAAGGAAAATTACAATTTAAACTATTTATATAAGCGATATTATGAGTTGATGTATGAACTCGTTCAAAGTAAACTGTTTTCCGGATTGGCTCATCCAAATTCTCTACAGTGCTTCGGAGCATATCCAGTAGGCAATTTTGATACTGAATATGACAGAATCGCAAGAGCTTTAAAAGAAAATGATATGTATATTGAAGAAAGCAGTGGATTAGCAACAAATTACGATGATACTGAATTAGGGATGAATGGAAAGATGCTGAAGACTATGATATTGCGAAATGTTAAAATATTAACCGCTTCAGACGCTCACATTCCGCAAAATGTCGGAAAATTGATACGTGAAATGAATGATTTAATTTCTAAAGCGGAAAAAGAATATGGTAGATGAATAGCCGCAAAATAAGTATATGCGATATTTTCTTCCTAATCCTCAAGATGGATTTTTATTACATAACAGAATGGTGAAAAGCTGGTTGCGTTGTTGTATATTTTAAGTTATGTAAAAAAGGTGTAGAAATAACAGCAGCAGAGTGCATACCAGATTATGTTTATATCTTTTGAGAATATCAGAGCTATCATGTTTCACTCTTGTGTTATCTTATTCGATATGGTACAATAAAGACAAAGTTTGTGATTTGTTTTTATTTATAGGGAGGCGATGGAGTGCCAAAGGTTGCTTATTCTGATGAGGACAGAGAACGTATTAGAATGCAGCTTGTTACAGTTGGGCTTGAACTGATGGCAAAACAAGGCATACAACATACAACCGTGGAGCAAGTATATAAAAAAGTTGGTATTTCGCGAACTTTTTTCTATTCCTTTTTCGCGACGAAAGAAGATTTGATTGTTGAAACGCTTTACCTGCAACAGCCTAAAATCATTAAGTATGTACAAACGCTGATGACCGATCCTGCTTTAAGCTGGCGTGATGCGGTGAAACAATTTCTCTACGCCTGTTGTTATGGAGAAAAAAATGGGATTGCTGTTTTAACGATTGAAGAACAACAGCTCATTTTCAAGCGTCTATCAAAGGAAAGCTATCAAGTGTTCCGCCAAAAGCAACTTTGTCTTTTTGGAGAAATTTTAGAAAACTTTGGAATAAGGGCAGATACAGAAAGGATCAATCTATTTACGAATTTAAGTTTGACTGCGATGGTTGTACGAAGAGCAATCCCTAATACACTTCCATTTTTTGTTCCTGAAGCCGCTGATGAAACGGTTGATTTTCAACTTAATGCGATTGTGGATGCCCTGGAGAAATTGAAAACAGAACACACGCCTTGATGAATGGGAATGAAAAAATCCGTCCGAATATTATGTTTCGGCGTCATATTCAGACGGGTTTTATTTTACTCAAAATAAAAACAAATTTTATTATTTATCTTTATTTTGCGATTGTTTGAGCTAAAACCAAGCAAAGCAGAACACTCGATGAAAGTATTTGGTCTGTTCGTAAACAAATATCCGCCGGTTTTCAGATTTTTTTGAGTGTATCCTTCCCACAGAAAACTTTGCGGAACAATTTTTGCGAGTGGACTTATTCCAAGAGATATCTGTTAAACATGGCGGTCTTGCAGAGAATGAGATTTTTTTCTTTGCACCGGCTTTGGCGTTTGGCGAAGCCGAGTCTATTCAATATATCGAAAAAGAAAATGCCATTTTGCCAGTAGCGCCAGAAACACTATACGAGATTGAGGGAGAGACGGTTTCGCTGTGGGCGCTGACTTTTGTTAGCCGGAGAAATAGATTTATAGCCATTAATTTTCAAAAATAAATATTTAGGAGGAAAAAAGTATGGGTTTTTTCAGCAAGTTGTTTAAGGGACCGGAAATTGATATGGAAAAGAGCAATGCAAATGCCAAGAAAATGCGTGCTCTATTTAACAAGGTCGTTGAAGATGGGGACAGTTATAGACTGATTTTCGGATATACTGAGGATGTGAGCCGCTTCAATTATGGATTTGTTCATGGAAGTAAAACGAAAATCGGAAATTTAATTGTAGGCTGGAACGAGGCAAGTCAAACGATTGTGGTTGTTCCCACGGTACCCGATCTTTCCGGCTGTGGTAATCCGACCTGCTATCGCCGCTCTGAAATTTTGAAAGCCTATCGCAACAAGTACCCTACAGATGCGTTTATCATTTACCCAGACAAAAAAGGGTATATCGGTATCAATGCCTATGATTGGCTGGAAGATGAAAAGCTTTACGTCTACGTGTCGCAGGACGAGGAGCTGGCCGCTTTTACTGACTTCTTTATGAACAGATTTGCAACAAAGTGAGGTAAAAATGCATTTTGGAGAAATTGGA
>CALWNA010000273.1 GCA_944382505.1 uncultured Lachnospiraceae bacterium | reverse complement strand
GCAACTGAAGCAACAATAGCATCATCTTCATTCTTACATTTTCCAAGAAGTTTGATAGAACGTCCCATTACTTTTGCATACTTAAAGTCTTCTGCCGTAATTTTTGAAATTCCTTCGGTATATATTTCTTCAAAGTTTACTGTCTTTCCCTTTGCAAGCGAAGCTAAAATGGCTATTTTTCTTACCGCATCATAGCCCTCAATATCCGCCTCAGGATTGCGCTCCGCATATCCCAACTCCTGTGCCTGCTTTAATGTACTGTCAAAATCTGCGCCTTCCGTATCCATTTTCGTGAGGATATAATTTGTTGTACCATTTAAAATCCCTGTTATCTCACAAATCTTATCCGCCGTGATATGCGTATTTAAAGGGCGGATAATAGGAATTCCTCCACCCACAGATGCCTCAAACATAAAGTTTCTGCTATGCTGCTGAGCAATCTTAATCAACTCTGCTCCATATTTTGCCACAAGCTCTTTATTGGAAGTACAGACGCTCTTTCCTGCCTCCAAAGCTGATTTTACAAAATCATATGCAGGGTTTAAACCACCCATTACTTCAACGACAACTTCTACTTCCGGATCATTTAAAATTACAGCATAATCATGCACCAATACACTTTCACACGGATCTCCCGGAAATTCTCTCAAATCAAGAACATACTTTATATCGATTTCCTGTCCCGCTTTTTCTGTAATAATTTTGCGGTTTTCCTTAATAATTTCAAATACTCCCGAACCAACTGTTCCATATCCTAAAATAGCAATTTTTATCATATTTTTTCCTCGCTTGTCCCATTCGATTTGGACACATTTCAAAAACACTTCCGACTTCTGAAACTGTCACAGTTCTCGCTCATTTTAACACGGTTAATATTAATTCGCAACTGATTTTGGTTATCTTTGCCAAGAAATTGTAATTGCCTTTACCAAGAAATTTCCATCAATTACAGTCTTTCATTCCCTTCTCCATGAACATTTATCCATTTAAGATATGCGTTAATAAAAGGATCAATATATCCATCCAAAACTTTTCCTACATCAGCGACCTCTTCGTTGGTTCTGTGATCTTTTACCATCGTGTATGGCTGCATTACATAAGAACGTATCTGATTTCCCCAGCCGATTTCTTTTACCTCACCACGGATACCGGAACGCTTTTCTTCTTCCTCCTGCTTTTTTAAAATATAAAGCTTTGATTTCAACATTTTCATCGCTCTGTCTTTATTTTGCAGCTGCGAACGTTCATTTTGACACTGCACAACAATTCCCGTCGGCAAATGAGTAATCCTGACGGCTGACGAAGTCTTGTTAATATGCTGTCCGCCTGCCCCACTGGAACGATAAGTATCTATTCTTATTTCATCATCATTGATTTCAACATCCAGATCCTCTTCGATATCCGGCATGACATCACAGGACGCAAATGAAGTCTGTCTTTTCCCGGCGGCATTAAAAGGAGATATCCGCACAAGTCTGTGAATTCCTTTCTCTGCTTTCAAATAACCAAAAGCATTTTCTCCCGTGACCTGAAATGTAATAGATTTCAGTCCTGCCTCGTCTCCGTCAAGAAAATCCAACACTTCTGTTTTATAACCTTTACTTTCCGACCATCGTGAATACATTCGGAACAACATATTCGCCCAGTCACAGGATTCTGTTCCGCCGGCTCCTGCATTTATTTTTACAACTGCATTGCACTTATCATATTCCCCGGAAAGCAATGTTTCAATTTTTACTTTTTCAAATTGCCGGATAAAATCCTTAAGTTCTTTTTCCACCTCAGGAACAATACTTAAATCCTCCGTTTCATCGCCCATTTCTATAAGAATTCCGATATCATCATATTGGGCCTCCAGATTGGAAATCACTTCAACACTATTTTTTAACTTTTTCAATTCCTTCATTGTTTCCTGCGATTTTTTTATATCATCCCAGAAACCGGTATTTTCCATGATTTCCTCTATCTCGTTTATTCTTTCCTCTTTTGCTTCTACATTAAATGAATCCTTCAACTGCTCCATTTTGTCAGCATACAGGTTCCACTCATGTTTATATTGTTCCAATTCAACCACAATAATACCTCTGTTTTATATTTTCGTTTTTATCGCTCAATATTATCCATATAAAGCATCGAAAGCAAAGAATATGCCATCGCTGCTCTTATATGTAACAGTTAAGAACAAAAGGGCTGCATGACACAACCCTTTTTTTATATTTATTATGCTTTTCTTCCACAGCAGTTTTTATATTTCTTTCCCGAACCGCAAGGACACGGATCATTTGGGTAAACCTTTTCAGAAGTTCTCTGTTTCGGCTTTTTTACTCCATCATCATCTTTATTTGTTCCTGTAACCTGTGCCACTTCCTCACGCTCTACATTCTGTGCTACCTGAATATGGAACAAAGTCTTAACTGTTTCCATCTTAATATGTTCTATCATTTCACTGAACATTCGAAATCCCTGAATCTTGTACTCAACAGCCGGGTCTTTCTGTCCATAAGCCATAAGACCGATTCCCTGTTTCAATTGTTCCAAATCATCAAGATGATCCATCCATTTTCTGTCAATAACCCTTAAAAGAACAATACGCTCTAATTCTCTTATATGCTCAGGTTCCGGAAACTCTGCTTCTTTTGCCTCGTATAATTTTACTGCGTCCTCTTTTAAAAGCTGTTTAAACTCTGCTTTATTCATTTTTTCCAGTTCATCCTGACTCATTTCAAGCTGAAATGGTATGATTTCAAATAAAGACTGCGTCAAGCCGGAAATATCCCAGCTCTTTTCCTGTGATTCCTCACCGATAAACGTATCTACATGAGACTCGATGACCTCATTCATCATTTTAATAATTGCATCCCGCATGTTTTCGCCATTGAGAACCCGGGCTCTCTCAGCATATATAATCTCTCTCTGGTCATTATTCACCTTATCATATTCCATAAGATTTTTTCTGATACCAAAGTTATTACCCTCAATCTTTTTCTGTGCTCTTTCAATTGTCTTTGTAAGTGATTTGTGATGTATTTCTTCATTTTCCGGAACACCAAGAGCATTAAACACAGAAATCAACCGTTCAGGCGCAAACAATCGCATCAAATCATCTTCCAGAGAAATATAGAATTTTGACTCACCAACATCACCCTGACGTCCGGAACGACCTCGGAGCTGATTATCAATACGTCTTGATTCATGTCTCTCGGTTCCGATAATCTTAAGTCCGCCTGCCGCTTTTGCCTCCTCATCCAACTTAATATCCGTACCACGTCCGGCCATATTTGTTGCAATCGTAACAGCTCCGTGCTGACCGGCCCGAGCTACGATCTCAGCTTCCTTTTCATGGTATTTGGCATTCAATACATTATGCGGAATCCCCTGTTTCTTCAGCAGCGCACTGATTTCTTCCGAAGAATCTATGTTAATTGTACCCACCAGTACCGGTTGTCCTTTTTCATGTGATGCAACAATATCATTAATAACCGCATGAAGTTTTTCTTTTCTCGTCTTGAACATTGCATCTTCGTGGTCAATTCTTATCATCGGCTTGTTTGTCGGAATTTCAACGACATCCATGCTGTAAATATCCCGAAATTCCTTTTCTTCTGTAAGCGCAGTACCTGTCATACCCGCCTTTTTTTCATATTTATTAAAAAAGTTCTGGAATGTAATTGTGGCGAGTGTCTTGCTCTCTCTGTTAACCTTTACATGTTCCTTCGCCTCTATTGCCTGGTGCAATCCATCGGAATATCTCCGCCCCGGCATAATACGTCCGGTAAATTCATCGACAATAAGAACTTCATTGTCTTTTACCACATAATCCTGATCTCTATGCATTAAGTTATGCGCTCTCAGAGCAAGAATTACATTGTGCTGAAGTTCGAGATTTTCTGCATCCGCATAATTATCAATGTGAAAGAATTTTTCCACTTTTTCAATACCTTGCGCAGTAAGCGTTACAATCTTATCTTTTTCATTTACAAGGAAATCACCATCTTCTTCTATGTCAACACCCATAATGGCATCCATTTTGCTAAGTTCCGGATTTGCTTTACCTCTTTCCATCTGTCTTGCAAGAATGTCACACATTTCATATAATTTCGTAGACTTTCCACTCTGTCCCGAAATAATCAATGGTGTTCTCGCCTCATCGATAAGGACAGAGTCAACCTCATCGATAATACAGTAATGCAATCCCCGCTGTACGAGCTGTTCCTTATAGACAACCATGTTGTCTCTCAAGTAATCAAATCCCAATTCATTATTTGTGATATAAGTAATATCACAATCATATGCTTCTTTCTTTGCATCATGCTCCATATCCGCAAGTACGCACCCTACGGTAAGACCCAGGGCTCTGTGAACCTGTCCCATCCATTCGGCATCACGATTTGCCAGATATTCGTTAACTGTTACAATGTGAACACCTTGTCCCGTCAAAGCGTTGAGATACGCCGGTAACAGACATGTCTGTGTCTTTCCTTCACCGGTCTTCATTTCTGCAATACGTCCCTGATGCAAAATGATACCACCCATTAACTGACATGGATAATGTTCCGTACCAAGAATTCTTCTTGTCGCCTCTCTCACAAGGGCAAATGCCTCAGGAAGCAAATCATCCAGTGTCTCGCCATTATGTAACCGCTCCTTGAACTCCGCAGTCTTTTCTTTCATCTGCTCATCCGTCAACTGTTCCATTTCCGGTTTCAGGCTCAAAATCCTGTCCACTGTTTTTTGATGTCTTTTCAGCTCACGCTCGCTGTGCGTGCCTACAATTTTACTAATTACTCCCATGGTAATCTCCTATTAATATATTTGCTGTATGTTTTCAGCACATTAATGTTTATAATACCATTTTCCATACTATTGTTCAATAAGTGTATCTGTAATAATTTTGTTAATAAATTGTTAACATGAAAGCAGCGGCAGATGTATTTGCGCCTGCCGCTGCTTTCCCACCTTTAAATCGTTGTTAATCAAATTCAGGTTCAATCAATCCATATGTATTACCTTTTCGTTTGTAAACTACATTTACTTCGTCCGTTTCTGCATTAAGAAATACAAAAAAGTTATGTCCCAAAAGTTCCATCTGAATACATGCTTCTTCGGGATCCATCGGTTTTACTCCAAACCTTTTTGTTCTCACAATCTCGATGGCATCTTCGTGGTCTTCTTCATAATCCGAATCAATAAATGCTGCCGAGAAATTGTCCTTGGAAACCTTTTTCTTATCTACCAGTTTATTTTTGTATTTAACAAGCTGACGCTCTATTGTTTCTTCAACCATATCGATTGATGCATACATATCTTCACTGGTCTCCTCCGCCCTGATAATATGTCCTTTAACCGGAATTGTTACCTCCACTTTCTGTTCATTTCTGTTAACACTGAGAGTAACATCTGCCCGTGTCTCTCTTGCAAAGTATTTGTCAAGCTTTCCAAGCTTGTCCTCTACCGCGCTTTTTATGCCTTCTGTGACCTCAATGTTTTTACCGAATATTTTAATTTTCATGGTACCACTTCCTTTCATTCACTGGTATTTTGATTATACCATATAAGCAATATATTTCACAAGAAAAAACATGGGTTTTTCATATTTTTTTGTTTCATTTTTTTGCCATACTTTTACCTTCATCTATTTCTTTGATTCTCATTATATTTTCTTGTCATCTCTCTTCATTTTTTATACATTTTGCACAAATTTTTCTTTTTCCATCCTATTTGACACAAATGTCCAAGATTTTGGTTATTAACATTTTTTTGCCGTCAAAAATCGTTTAAAATAGGGTTATTAACCAAGTTATTAACATTGTTAACCTTATTTTTCTTTTTTTATGTAAATCTTTGTCGAATTATGAAAAGAACGAACGTTTTGTTAACATGTAATAAAATTGTGCATTTTTCACATAAGTTCTTGACATTTTTAAATTTATTACTACAGAAAAACCTCCTGCATCAGGCGGCGGTAAACGGTTCAATTTCCGCCTGCTCTTAGAATTCAAAGATTGAAAAAAGATGCGCCATCTTGGCGGTCTCTTCACCTGCATTTTTTCTTTTTACCATCCGTTTTTTTATTTGCCCGGAAGGAGGATTTTCCTGATTTCATAAAGTTACAAAACACTAATTCAGAAAAGCTATATTGCTTAACAGTAGCAAATTATAAATTTATATCTCATTTTTATCATTCTGTCCTAAGTGCAATCACCGGGTCTTTTTTAGCTGCTTTCTTTGCCGGGAGCAGTCCTCCTAGGATTGTAATAACAATACTGATAGCAATCAGGGCAAAAGAAGAAGCCACAGGAAGCTGCGCAGTCAATCCGGTGAGACCTGAAAGACGTTCAATAATGGAGTTAATCGGAATTAAAGCCAACAAAGATATGCCAATACCCAGCAGCCCCGCACAACATCCGATAATGAAAGTTTCAGCATTAAACACCTGTGAGATATTCCGCTTTGAAGCACCAAGGGCACGTAAGATACCGATTTCCTTTGTCCGTTCCATAACAGAAATATGTGTGATAATGCCAACCATAATGCAGGAGACTACCAGAGAAATTCCCACAAAAGCAATCAGTACATAAGAAATGCCGTCAATGATGGTGGTAATCGAAGAAGTAAGCATGGCTACATAGTCGGTATAAGTGATACGGTCATCTTCTTCTGCTGTTTTATTGTACTGCTCAATACAATCGGCGATTTCATCCTTATTTTCAAAGCTGTCGGTATAAATGCTAATGGACGAAGGCGCATCGTAACTTACTTTTCCAAAAGCTTTCATGTTTTCCTCATAGGTAGAACCGGCAATGTATTCGTCATATACTTTTATTAAAATTTCCTGATTCGGATTCCCTGTCAGCCACTGGTCAAGAGCTGCTGCCATTGCGGTTTCATCCATCGCCATATTGCCTGCCGCCATGCCAGTCTGTCCTGCGGACGCATTATCCGATTCGATATTCTTCGAGGCATAGTACGTCATCAACTGATAGAAAGACGCTTTCTCCGAAATACCGAGGGAACTTAAGTATTCTTTCGCATCCTTTGCCTTTGCCGCATCATCTGAAGTCTCAAATTCTATGCCGGTAAGAACATTCATTCCTCTGTCCGACTCCTGTGCCTTGATGATGGCACTTTCGTTCGTGTGCGAGATAATATAATCTGTTAATTTTGCAGTGTATCCCACAGTGGTGGAAATATTTGCGTTTTCGGCATTCTCTTTTGGCCGAATAATCCCTGTGATTTTCAACTTCACTGCATTTTCCAACAGTTTTTCTTCATGAAGCGTAGTATCCTCCATATAAGTAAAAGTTCCGTTTTCATTTTTCGCATAATGATCACAGGCAGCAACGAGATAAAAAATATGTCCGCAAATATCCTCATAGTTAAAACTGATTTCTTCAGCCTCCCCGCCATTTTCAATCTTCTCCACCGCATCTTCATACTGTTCTTCTGTAATCAGTGCAAGCTGGTACAATGTGTCCGCCGAAATACCATTATTTTCATTCAAGACAAGAACCACTTCGTCGTATTCTTTCGGCCAAGTGCCATATAGAACATCATAGTTGTCTGTAATGACCGGGCTAATGTCGGTTCCGTCGGCGCTCGCCAACAGCTCGGAAAAATTTGCTGCACCCGTTGAGGAATCCCCTCCAAAATCAGACGCGCCATGCATTCCACTCAAAATGCCGGTCTGTCCGCTATTTTCTGTTGCCGATGGGGAAGATTCCCCGACATCACTGTCGCTGTCAACCAGTTTTCCATCCGCATCGTAAGAATACACGCTAAAATTTACATCATAAGTATAAACAATACCATTTTCGCCAAGATACTGTTGGATGTCACTGTCAGGATTATCCAGGTATTTTTTGAACTTCGTCAAGTTATTCTCCACAATATTGGAGGTAAGCTTTTGGACGGTTTTAATTTCCCGATAATCAGCATAAACATTCTTTTGGTTTTTGGTTTCCGCCTGGTTTTCTTTCTGGAGTTCTCCTACAATTTCGCCGCGCATTCCCATAATGCCAGAGACATCAATCGTTTCATCATGAATCGTGATGGGATAAGACGCCATCGTATCCTTCTGCACATCAGCTATATAATCATTCATACCGGCGGAAAGGGACAGAATTAAAGCAATGCCGATAATACCAATGGAACCGGCAAATGCAGTAAGCAGTGTTCTCCCTTTCTTAGTTCGCAGGTTATTAAAGGAAAGAGAAAGCGCCGTAAGAAAAGACATGGAAATTTTTTTATACTTCCTTTTTTCCTTTCGTTCTTCCTCCTCATTGTAAGAATTGCTGTCGCTGGTAATCTGCCCATCCAACAGTTTCACAATACGGGTAGAATATTTTTCAGTCAACTCCGGGTTATGGGTTACCATAATCACCAGTTTATCCTTAGCGATTTCCTTTAACAGTTCCATAATCTGTATACTGGTTTCACTATCCAATGCGCCGGTCGGTTCATCAGCCAACAAAATATCGGGATTATTAACCAAGGCGCGGGCAATTGCTACTCGCTGCATCTGTCCGCCGGACATTTGGTTTGGTCTCTTATGGATATGATCGGCTAATCCCACTTTCTTCAGTACAGTGACAGCCCGTTCTCTCCGTTCCCTCTTGGAAATACCGGCCAGCGTCAACGCCATCTCTACATTGGCAAGAACACTTTGATGTGGAATCAGATTATAGCTTTGAAAAACAAAACCAATGGAATTGTTGCGATAATAGTCCCAGTCGGCATCCTTATATTCTTTGGTGGAAACTCCATTGATAATAAGATCTCCACTGGTATAACGGTCTAATCCTCCGATAATATTGAGCATTGTGGTCTTTCCGGATCCGCTTTGTCCGAGAATTGAAACAAATTCATTTTCCCGAAAGGCAATGCTGACCCCTTTTAGGGCATCCTGGGTCAAATCTCCGGTTTCATAGGTTTTGATAATATTTTTTAATTGAAGCATAATTTACCTCTCTATACTTTCTTATTTATTTTGCACAAAAAGCTCTTTATTTTAGATACTTTGTGCAATTGATCACTAAGTTACAAACAATGACACACATTAAATTATGGGCGAAAACTGTGTATTTGTAGT
>CALWNA010000272.1 GCA_944382505.1 uncultured Lachnospiraceae bacterium | reverse complement strand
AGCCTTTGATTTAATTAGAAAAAATAATCCGGATGTTGTAATTTTGGATTTAATAATGCCGAAAATGGACGGATTATCATTGATGGACAAGATTCACAGAGATGGAACAATTATAAAGCACCCCTTTTTTATTATTACATCAGCAATTAGTAATGAAGCGGTCATTCAGGATGCATTCGGCTATGGGGCAGGATATTATATGCTGAAACCTTTTGAGCTGGACATGATTGTTGACAGAGTAAAAAGTGTTAAAAATTATAATAAAAAGATACCTGAAAATAAAAAATTCATAGCGGCTTATGAAGATAAAAAACAATTTATGGACAGAAATATTGAAAGCGATGTGACGAGCATTATTCATGATGTGGGAGTTCCGGCGCATATTAAAGGTTATCAATATTTAAGAGAAGCAATCATAATGTCAGTAAATGATCCGGAGATGCTGAATTCCATTACAAAAATTTTATATCCGACGATTGCAAAGAAGTTTCAGACAACTTCCAGCAGAGTCGAGAGAGCAATAAGACATGCAATCGAAGTGGCGTGGAACCGGGGTAAGATGGATACCATTGACGAATTGTTTGGCTATACGATTAATGCAGAAAAAGGAAAGCCGACAAACTCAGAATTTATCGCATTGATTGCAGATAAAATCAGACTGGAATACAAATGCAGATAATTTTGTGTTTTGGATATCTGCCTGTAAAAGTGTGATTACAGACATTGTGAGTGAAAAATATTTTTTGCGCTTTACTCTTTAATTTATTCTGTATTTTTAGTATTATATACATAAGAAAATAAAAACACCTTGGAGGAAAAGATATGAAAAAAATATTATTTGCTGCATCCGAAAGTGTTCCTTTTATTAAAACAGGAGGATTGGCAGACGTTGTGGGCTCACTCCCAAAATGTTTTGATAAAAAAGAATACGATGTGCGGGTAATTATTCCAAAATATTTGTGTATGGATCAGAAATGGCAGAGTCAGATGAAATACGTAAATCATTTTTACATGGATTTATGTTGGAGAAGGCAATATGTAGGTATTATGGAGATGGAATATGATGGCGTAAAATTTTATTTCATCGATAATGAGTATTATTTTGCCGGAGCAAAACCATATGGCGATATCAGATATGATCTTGAAAAATTTGCCTTCTTTTCAAGAGCGGTTTTGTCTGCATTACCTGTTATTGACTTCAGACCGGATATCATACATTGTCATGACTGGCAGACAGGATTGATTCCGGTATATTTAAAAGACAGTTTTTCTTTTGGAGACTTTTACAAGGGAATTAAATCTATCATGACAATTCATAATCTTAAATTCCAAGGCGTTTGGGACATTGAAACAATAAAAGATATTGCAGGTTTGTCAGATTATTATTTCACATCCGATAAATTAAAGGATTATGATAATGGAAATTATTTAAAGGGCGGTATTGTGTATGCCGATATGGTTACGACAGTAAGCGATACATATGCTGAGGAAATCAAGACTCCATTTTACGGAGAAGGTCTTGATGGACTGATGAGAGCACGGTCAAATTGCCTTAGAGGTATCGTAAACGGTATTGATTATGATGAATACAACCCATCCACGGATAAGTATATTACATATAACTATTCTAAAGAAAATTTTAGAAAAGAAAAAGTCAAAAATAAGACGGCGCTTCAAAAAGAACTGGGGCTGGAAGTAAATCCTAAAAAGATGATGATTGGTCTTGTCAGTCGACTTACAGATCAGAAGGGACTGGATTTGATTGCCTGTGTAATGGACGAGTTGTGCCAGGATGCTTTACAGTTCGTAGTTCTCGGAACGGGAGAAGAACGTTATGAAAATATGTTCCGGCATTTTGATTGGAAATATGGAAAAGATTTTTCGGCAAATATATATTATTCAGAGGAACTTTCCCATAAAATTTATGCAGCATGCGATGCGTTCCTGATGCCGTCATTGTTCGAACCTTGCGGATTGAGTCAGTTAATGAGTTTAAGATATGGTACATTACCGATTGTTCGTGAGACGGGAGGATTAAAGGACACAGTTCAACCATATAACGAATATGAAAACACGGGTACCGGTTTTTCATTCTGTAACTATAATGCGCATGAAATGATGGGTACGGTGAGATATGCGGAACATGTTTACTATGACAAAAAACGTGACTGGAATAAGATGGTTGAGAGAGCCATGGATGCTGATTTTTCATGGGGAGCGTCAGCTGCAAAATACGAACAATTATATAAAGACTTACTTGGGTGGTAAGTAACAAAAAAGTGGGAGACTGAGATGTTTCCCACTTTTTGTTTCTATCAATCAGACAAACCTTTCATTTGTGCAATGAAGTTTTGAAAGATAGGTCTGCATTAAAGGATTTCCCGGATTCCTGTAATATCCGGGGGGATAGTCATAGAATAGTTTGTATGATAAATTACAAAACCGGGCATTGCACCGGAGACCTTTTTAACATGTTTTTTCTGTACATAATCAATTTCAACTTTATCCTGGTCTGCACCTTTGGAGAAGTGTGCGGCAAGTCTTGCGGCTTCTTCAAAGGTATTATCCGGAAGCTCATGATTGTTACATTTTACAATTACATGAGACCCTGGAAATGTTTTACTGTGAAACCACCAATCATTTCCAGTGGCGACTTTAAATGTAAGCTCTTCGTTTTGTATATTGTTTTTTCCTACAAACATATCAAAACCATCTGAGGAAACAAAGTGAAGGGGTTTACTTAAATTCTTTTCTTTTCTGTTTCCGGATTTTTTTTTTTTTTTTTATCTTGTCTTAATTAATT
>CALWNA010000271.1 GCA_944382505.1 uncultured Lachnospiraceae bacterium | reverse complement strand
ATGAGACCGGTAAGATACGGTGATATTGCCATTTTACTCCGAAGCATGAAAGGAAACAGTGACATATATCTGGAGCAGCTTGAAAATAATGGGGTTCCTGCATATGCAGAGTCAAGAACAGGATATTATCAGACAATGGAGGTGCGAACCATAGTCAGCGCGCTTTCCATTATCGATAACCCAAGGCAGGATATTCCCCTTGCAACGGTGATGGTCAGTCCGATGTTTGGATTTACGTCCAATGATCTCGCAGAGATAAAGACGGAAAATCAGGGAGAATGTCTGTATGATCATGTTACAGCTTACGGGACAAACGGTGGAAACCGTCATCTTTTCCTCAAGGTGCGGGAGTTTTTGAACACATTAAATAAATTCAGAGATATGGTGCCTTATACAAGTGTATATGAAATTATTGATCAGCTTCTGGAGGAAACCGGTTATGATTATTATATAAGAGCCATGGTAAACGGTAAAAAACGTTATCTGAATATACAGGCTTTAAAAGAAAAAGCGGTTGCATATGATGCCATAAGCTATAAAGGACTCTTTAACTTTGTAAGATACATAGAAAAACTGCAGTATCTTGCAAAAGATGACGGTGAGGCATCTGCGGTCAGCGAAAGTGACAATATCGTTCATATCATGTCTATTCATAAAAGTAAGGGACTTCAGTTTCCGGTTGTCTTTCTGTGCAATGCCAATGGTACATCCAAAAATGATACAGACCGTATTGTTGCTGATGATAAAGGCGTTATCGGAGTAGATTATATTGACAGCAGACTGAAGATTAAAGAACCGACCATTATAAAAAGAGCCATACGTCTGGAAAACAGGGAAGAGGAGATGGCGGAAACGCTGAGAATCCTTTATGTGGCGCTGACAAGGGCAAAAGAGAAATTATTTATCACGGGAAGAACGAAAGATATTGAAAAAATGTCCGAAGAATTTGCAAATTGCAAATATGATAACAGTCAGCGAATGTCTTATGGAAATATTGTGGGCGGAAAAAGTCTGATGGACTGGCTGGGAAAAACCATTGGAAAAAATAAAGCATTTGACAGCATACGGGGAGAATATGAGTATGATCCGGAACAGAAAAATTCCATGTATGATCTGGACGCCTGTATTAAAGTAAAGGCAGTTTTGCAAAAAGATATTGTATTCAATGAATTAAAAGAGCAGATTACGGATGATATCCGCAAAGAAACATTGCAGATGCTGGAAAATGTGTCTGTCAGTGATGAAACGATAAAAGACCTCATTGAGAGAAACTTTCAGTTTCAATATCCGTTTGCAGCGGATATAACCATGCACTCGAAAGCAAGTGTTACGGAGATTAAAAAGCAAAGCATGGCATACGAAGAGGAACTGGACGGCTTTGCAGTTTATGGAGAAAATCCCCAGGCAGAGATTGCAGAAATTATTCCCGATTTCGCAAAGAGTACGGCGGACATTGCCGGTGCTGGAGCGGGAAAAGGACTTACCGGTGCAGAGAGGGGAACGGCATATCATAGGATTTTTGAGCTGCTGGATATGGAAAAGGAAGACTATTCGGAACAATCAGTCAAAGAAATGATTGAAAAAAATGTCAGTATGGGTTTGTTAGATAGAGAAAGTGCCAATGCCGTTAAACCAAAGGATATTGTAAAGTTTACAGAAACAAATCTTTTCCGGCGTATGAAACAGGCAGATAAAAAAGGGCAGTTGTTTCGGGAACAGAAATTTCTTATGGGCGTTCCGGCAAGGGCAGTGAATCCGAATACGGAGTCAGAAGAAACAATGATTATTCAGGGCATTATCGATGCATGTTTCATTGAGGATGGGAAATATATCATTGTAGATTATAAGACAGACAGGGTAAAAGCGCCAAGGGAGCTTGTGGACAGATATCATGTCCAACTGGAATGTTACAAAATGGCGGTGGAGCAGATTTCAGAATTAAAGGTGTCAGATATGATTATATATTCCGTATGTCTCGGAGAAGAGATTCACATAACCGAAGAGGACAAATCCGATCAAATGAAAAAGTAGAAATTGATTCTGATTTTTTCGGAAAAACAGTTATACAGGAGGTGGGATAAAAGAAATGAGAATTCCCAAATATATAAAACCGGGCGATACCATAGCTGTTACGGCAACGTCCTGTGGGATTACAGATGAATTAAAACAAAAAAGGGTTGCAAATGCAACAGAACAGTTAAAAAGCAAAGGATATAATATTCTTGTAACAGAAAATGTATATACATCCGACCGGAGGGGTTGCAGCTCACCCGGAAAAGTGAGAGCAGAGCAGTTTAATAATCTTTTGGACAATAATGCTGTTTCGTGTATAATTTCAGCTGCAGGCGGAGATTATTTAATGGAAATGCTTGAATTTGTTGATTTTGAAAAAATGAAATCAAATCCAAAATGGTTTCAGGGATTTTCCGATAATACAGGGCTTGTCTATCCGATTGTGACAACTTGTGATATTGCGGCGGTGTATGGATGTCACGTGGGCGATTTTGGAATGATGCCGTGGCAACAGCCGGTTTTCAATGCGCTGGGAGTGCTGGAAGGTACCGTCAGGCTTCAGAAATCTTTCGATTATTTTGAATCGGAGAGACACGAGTACGAGACAGGCTATGAAGGATATTATCCGGATGCGCCTGTTCAGTGGCAAAATGGCAGAAATGAAGAAAAGATTGAAATAAGCGGCAGACTTATCGGAGGATGTCTGGACGTAATTTCATTTTTAATCGGAACGAGATATGATGGAACAGAGCAGTTTGTAAACAAATATGCGAAGGATGGAATCATCTGGGTGTTGGAAAGTTTTAACATGGAAGATGTGGTTTTGATTACCCATTTATGGCAGATGAAGGAAAAAGGGTATTTTAAAAATGCAAAGGGATTTGTTTTTGGCAGACCTTTGATGTATAATACCTGGATAGAACAGCCATATAAAGAGGCAGTGATGTCCATCCTTGGCGACTTGGATGTGCCTGTAATTTTTGATGCGGATATCGGACACAAAGGTCCGCAGTTCTCAGTGATTATGGGCGCTATGGCAAAAGTTACGAGTGAGAGTGGAAAAGGGATGTTGGAATATACAGGAAATTAGCGAGACATAATTTTCTGATATCCGGAATCCCGGTACAGTAGAAGGAGTTTTTTAAATATGCTTGAATTAAAAGATGTTAAGTTTAGCGTTTCAGACGACAAGGGAGAACTTAAAAATATAATTAACGGTATTAATTTAACAATTGATGAAAGCAAATTTGTGGCCATTACCGGACCGAATGGTTCGGGAAAATCCACACTGGCAAAATTAATCGCCGGAATTTTTGAGCCGACATCAGGGCAGATTATATATAACGGGACAGATATCACCCATATGTCTATTTCAGACAGGGCAAAATTGGGCATAAGCTTTGCCTTTCAGCAACCGGTACGGTTTAAGGGAATCAAGGTTTTGGATCTTATAAGGATGGCGGCGGGAAAACAGCTTACTATGCGGGAAGCCTGTGAATACCTGTCAGAGGTAGGATTGTGTGCCAGGGACTATATTAACAGAGAAGTTGACGGAAGTCTCTCAGGAGG
>CALWNA010000270.1 GCA_944382505.1 uncultured Lachnospiraceae bacterium | reverse complement strand
TACGGAGATGGAAATTATAAAGCCGCAGTGTATTATGATGATTCAGGAATTGATTTACGAACTGGATAAAATCGGCAGACCGGTGATGTTTCTGGGAGACGGAATCCCGGTAAACCGGGAAATTATTGACACAACAATGGCGACAGAACATCACTACGCACCGGCTTCCGTAAACAGACAAAAAGCTTCATCATTGGCGGCATTGGCTTCTCTTTATTACAAAAATGGGAAAATTGAAAATGCGGCAGAATTCAAACCGGAATATTTAAGGTTGTCCCAGGCTGAGCGAGAATTGAAAGAAAAAAAGGCGGGACAAAATGTTTCAGATTAGATTCATGACAGAGCAGGACTTGAGACGTGTTGCGGAGATTGAAAGAGAAACATTTTCTGTACCCTGGTCGGAAAAAGCTTTTGCGGATTCGTTAAAAAATGAAAATACACTTTTTATTGTGGCTGAAAAAAATGGCGTTGTTGCAGGATATTTCGGTGCATATATTTCCTTTCATGAAGGCAATGTTTCAAACGTAGCTGTCTCAGCGGAATGCAGAAGGCAGGGAATCGCTGCAAAAATGCTGGAGGCAGCCTTTGTTTTTTTAGGAGAGAGGAAAGTTACGGATATCTTTCTTGAAGTCCGGGAAACAAATATTCCGGCAATCCGGCTGTATGAACAGTGTGGATTTCAAAAAATCGGAATAAGAAAAAATTTTTATGAAAAGCCGGTAGAAAATGCGCTTGTCATGTGGAAACATAATCTATAACCGGAATTACTTTCCACTATTATTTTAAAAAATAAAATATTATGATATTTAGGAAAATAAGTAACGCTTAGGAGGAAAGTATGAGAGTATACAAAAAAGAAAAACTTGAAGAAATTTACTGTAATAAGTGCGGCAGAAAAATTAATGTAGAAAATGAAATCGTCAAAGAAGGAGTATTGTCCGTTGATTATAAGTGGGGATATTTTTCAAATAAAGATGGTATGATGCATTCTTTTGATTTATGTGAAGAATGTTATAATTTCATGGTAAAAGATTTTATATATCCCGTTTCTGAAAAAGAATATACTGAATTGATATAAAAAAAATTTTGTGCTACTATATCATATGGAAAAATGCCATATAGATATGGAGAGATAAAATGTTAGATGTATGTTTGTTAGGCACAGGCGGAATGATGCCACTTCCGAAAAGATGGCTTACATCTTTAATGTGCAGATACAATGGAAGTAATATTTTAATAGATTGCGGTGAGGGAACTCAGGTTGCCATAAAGCAAAAGGGATGGAGCTTTAAACCCATTGATGTCGTCTGTTTTACTCATTATCATGCAGACCATATCAGTGGGCTTCCGGGACTCCTTTTGACCATGGGCAATGCGGAGAGAACAGAGCCGGTTACGATGATAGGGCCAAAGGGTCTTGAAAAAGTTGTAAATTCTCTAAGGATTATCGCACCGGAACTGCCCTTTGAAATTCGTTTTATGGAACTGACAAAACCGGAACAGTCCATACAGTTTCAAGGATACCGGATTAACGCATTTCGGGTAAAACACAATGTTGTCTGTTATGGATATTCCATTGCGGTGGACAGAAGCGGAAAGTTTCATCCGGACAAGGCAAAGGAATTGAACATTCCGGTTCAGAATTGGGGAAGACTGCAGAAAGGTGAAACGGTTGTTGTCGATGGAAATGTGTATACCCCTGATATGGTAATGGGTGAACCGAGAAAAGGACTGAAAGTAACCTACACAACAGATACAAGACCCGTTGATGCCATTGTAAAAGCAGCGCAAGGTGCAGATTTGTTTATATGCGAAGGCATGTACGGGGAACCGGATAAAGATAAAAAGGCAAAAGAATATAGGCATATGACATTCCGGGAAGCTGCCCATATAGCAGAACAGGCAAAGCCGAAAGAAATGTGGCTTACCCATTACAGCCCGTCTCTTGTCAGACCGGAACAGTATATGGATACAGTAACAGAAGTCTTTGCCAATGCAAAAGCCGGAAAAGACGGAATGTCTGTGGATTTAGTATTTGAAGAATAGCAGAGGTATTGTTTTGAAAGATATAAAAATACTTGCAATTGAAAGCTCATGTGACGAGACTGCAGCGGCTGTTGTAGTAAATGGCAGAGAAGCGCTGTCAAATATAATTTCATCCCAGATAGAACTTCATACTCTGTATGGAGGGGTTGTGCCGGAAATTGCCTCAAGAAAACACATCGAGAATATAAATTATGTAATTGAAAAAGCTTTGAGAGAAGCGAAATGTACTCTTGAGGATATTGATGCTGTCGGTGTTACATATGGTCCGGGACTGGTAGGTGCTTTGTTGGTGGGGGTTGCCGAAGCAAAAGCGATTTGTTTTGCAAAAAAAATCCCGCTAGTAGGAGTTCACCATATAGAAGGACATATCTGTGCAAATTACATTGAAAATAAGGAATTAGAACCTCCTTTTGTATGCCTTGTTGTATCGGGAGGTCATACGCATCTGGTAGTGGTGGAAGATTACGGGAAATATAAGATACTTGGCAGGACAAGAGATGATGCAGCAGGAGAGGCTTTTGACAAAGTGGCACGTGCAATCGGACTGGGGTATCCCGGAGGACCTAAAATTGATAAAATATCAAAAGAGGGAAATCCCCATGCATATGAATTTCCGAGAGCAAAAATAACAGACAACATATATGACTTTAGCTTCAGCGGACTGAAATCTGCCGTGCTAAATCAACTCAATGTTTCCCAAATGAAGGGAGAAAAAGTGAATCCGGCGGATATTGCGGCATCTTTCCAGAAATCAGTAGTGGATACATTATTGAATCGGGCCATGCTTGCGTTAGAAAAAACAGGAATGAAAAAACTGGCGATTGCAGGAGGGGTTGCTTCGAATTCGGCAATCCGGGCAGCATTTGAAAAAGAATGTAAAACCAGGAATATAGAGTTTTATTATCCATCGCCGATATTATGCACAGATAATGCAGTGATGATAGGATCGGCGGCATATTATGAATATAAGAATGGAGTGAGACATGGATGGGATCTCAATGCCATACCAAATCTGAAGTTAGGTGAAAGATATGAGTAAGGTGACGGCGATCGTTCTGGCTGCTGGGAAGGGAAGCAGAATGAACTGCGATACAAAAAAACAGTTTATGGAAATCAAGGGAAAACCGATTGTCTGGTATTCCCTTTTTGCATTTGAGCAAAGTTCGGTAGATCAGATAATTCTGGTTACGGGAAAGGAAGATATTGAATTTTGCAGAAAAAATATTGTTGAGAAATATGGATTCAAAAAAGTCACATCCATTGTTGCAGGCGGCAGAGAACGTTATGAGTCGGTCTATAATGGTATTCAGGAAGTAAAAGGTGATATTGTTCTGATACACGATGGAGCAAGACCGATGATTGACAAGGAAATCATTTTACGGTGTATAAAAGGTGCGGAAAAATACAAAGCGTGTGTGGCAGGCGTGCCCGCCAAAGATACGATAAAAATAACAGGAACAGATAACAGCATTGAAAGCACGCCGAATAGAAATCATGTTTGGATTACACAGACCCCACAGGCATTTGCGTATAAGCTGATCAAAACTGCATATGATAATATGAAAAAATCCGAGATGAAAAATATCACGGATGATGCAATGGTAGTGGAGCAATTTTCAGAGCAAAAAATATATTTTGTAGAGGGTTCTTATCGCAATATAAAAATCACAACGCCAGAGGATATAGTGATTGCGGAAGCACTGCTTACAGATAATAAATCCTGAGATAAAAATGCTGATGAAATAGAAGTCTGTAAAGGGGAACGCAATATAAAATATAGTCTGATTGAGACCCTTGCAATGAACCGGAAAAGAAAGGTGAATTGAAAGGGTAACTTCCATATTGTAAGAATAAAGTCCACCGAAGATACATTCTTTGATAAAAAGAATTTTTAGCTTCGGTGTTTTTATGTTATTATGGACATGCAATCATGGATTTTTACAAATTTTTTGGGAATAGAGTTCCGTGGCTGGAATT
>CALWNA010000269.1 GCA_944382505.1 uncultured Lachnospiraceae bacterium | reverse complement strand
AGATAGCGGATTCACACAGAGCAAATTCAGCTTTGCGAATGCCATAACAGGCAAAAATATGATATAATAAAAATCAACTAAGGAGGTGCCTTTTATGTTTAACATTCTTGTGGCGGAGGACAATCTTGATATGCGTGAACTGTTCTGTACCGTACTTTCGGATAACGGTTATCACGCAATCCCGGCAACAGACGGCATGAACGCACTGGAAATTATGGATAAAGAATATATTGATCTGATTGTCGCCGATATTATGATGCCAAATATGGACGGATACGAACTGACAAAATCTCTGCGGGATGCAGACTACGACCTGCCGATTCTAATGGTCACAGCCAAAGACCAGTTTGACGATATACAAAACGGTTTTCGTTCAGGGGCAGATGACTATATGATTAAACCCATCAATGTTAAGGAACTTATTCTGCGAGTGGAAGCTCTTTTGCGACGAGCAAAAATCTCCACCGAAAAGAAAATTGTGGTTGGTTCCACAGTGCTCAATTATGACGCCCTGACGGTCACCATTCACGGTGAGGAAACCATCCTGCCTCAAAAAGAATTTTACCTGCTGTACAAACTGTTATCTTATCCAAACAAAATTTTCACTCGCCAGCAGCTTATGGACGAAATCTGGGGCATGTTTTCAGAAACAGACGAACGCACCGTTAATACACATATTAACCGCTTGCGCGAACGATTCCGAAATTGCGAGGACTTTGAAATCGTCACAGTACGCGGGCTGGGCTACAAGGCGGTGAGGAAAGTTGAGTAGAAAACCACACTCCAAGCTATGGTTTTATTTTACCATTGTAATATTTGCTACAATATTTGCCGTTTTTCTTTCCATTACGTTGCTGTGGTTTCTTTTATATCAGTTCGGTATCATAGAAACCGATCCACAAGTGAAACATGTTCCGATTCTTATTTTTGCATTGGGAAGTGTTTTTCTCGGTATTGTAATCGCACTGTTTGTAGGAAAACGAATGATTCGCCCAATTCAGAATTTCAGCGATGCATTTGACCAACTTTCCAAAGGTAATTTTGACATTAAAATTCCTGAGAATGAACCGATTATGGAAATAAGAGAAATGGCACAGCGGTTTAATGCCATGGTTTATGACCTTTCGCACATCGAAACTCTCCGCAGCGATTTTGTTGCCAATGTGTCCCATGAATTTAAGACACCCATCGCGACCATAGAGGGCTACGCCATGCTCTTGCAGAACCGCAATTTGCCGCCTGAAAAGCGAGACCATTATATCGAAAAGATTCTGGAGAATTCTCGCAGGCTCTCCAGTCTTTCCGGCAATATTTTAATGCTTTCCAAGCTGGAAAATCAGGAGATGGTTTTGGATAAAACGGAATACCGCCTGGATGAACAAATCCGCAAATGCATTCTGATATTGGAAAATAAATGGGCAGACAAGAACATTACGTTTGATATAGAACTGCCACAGCAAACCTACTATGGCAGCGCATCGCTTTTAGAACAAGTTTGGAACAACCTGATTGACAATGCCATCAAGCATTCTTCTATGGGAAGTATCATTCATATCACTATCCGCGAAACACCGGAGACGATTGCCGTATCAGTTTCAGATGACGGAGACGGTATGACAGAAGAAGTACAGAAACATATTTTTGAAAAGTTTTATCAGGGGCACAAATCCCGCGAGACAGAAGGCAACGGTCTCGGTCTTGCATTGGTGAAACGGATTGTTGATTTGTGTAAAGGAAGTATAAACGTAGAAAGTGCACCCGGCGAGGGAAGTGTATTTACAATCTGCCTGCCAAAAACAGAGCCGTAAACAAAATGATGCATAAATATAGCGGGATATAAAAAATTTCCGTTTTAAACGAATTGTAAACAATTTGAATCATATCCCGGCAATTCAACTTTCCAATTAAAATAGTTCGGTTATAAATATACTCTACTGTATTTCAAATATATCTCCTATATAAATCCTCCGTTTCCCAACAAGAACTGTGTAAATTTTTCTATAAATTCCTATTGTCATATTATACTGATTCGGCAATGCCAGTTTCCGCAGAAGACGCTCTCCGGCCTGAACGTTTTCATAAGGCTCCGCTCCCGTAGTCACCCCTTTCAATGCTACGCTCTCCCATTTTCCGTTTATAAATTGTTCAAATTCCGATGAAGTGACATTAATAAGCTGATCCGAATCATTTATAAATTCTATTTCGGCAATACCATTATTATAAGTTATTAACATTTTTACTGTATTTGCATTAGCCTTTTTTATTCTTTTTTTGACCGTCAGCATACAACGATACTTTTTCCCGTCGGTCTTTGCCGTAATCATTGTCTTACCGCATTTCAATGTTTTCACTCTTCCCTTTTTTGAAACCTTTGCAACCTTTGTATTAGACGACTTCCACTTGACCGCATTACCCAAATTTGTTCTAAATTTGATTTTACCTTCCTTTTTGACAATAAGTCGATTTACATTTTTTATGTTATATACGTTAACACTATCTGCCCGAACATTTGCAATGAGTACGACAAAACAAATGCCAAAAACCATCACAAACAGACTCATCATTTTTTTCATTTTTATACCCCTTATCTAAATAATATTTGTTTATCTTGGTGATTATTAAATGAATGATCCTATCCAATTATTACGTACTACAATTCCATCATTATAATAAAAAGTATAACCACTAGATGTATTAAATTCAGAATTAAAAATGTCAAAACGGACACATTTCTGTGTCCGTTTTTATATGTTTATAATTCGTATTTATCCAATAATACGTCTTGCCGCGCAAGGTGAACCCATGCCACTGATGATAATTCCTGTACTTTCCGTAGATGCGTGGATAATTTGTCCTCCGCCTATGTATATTGCTACATGACTAATCGTAGCTCCACTATACTTGTAAAACAGTAAATCACCCGGTTGCAAGCTGCTCAGCGATACAGCTCGTCCATTATTTACCTGCGTATAGGAAGATCTGTTCAGTGAGTAACCAAAGTGTGCATACACTGACATTGTAAATCCGGAACAATCCGTGCCATTTGTAAGGCTGGCTCCTCCATATACATATGGATTTCCAAGGAACTGTTTTGCATAAGCTACTACCGCTGAACCACCGCCGGATCCCGAACTTGAGCTTGAACTTGAAGAAGAACTTGAACCGGAACTTCCACTGCTGCTATACGAGCTGCTTGAGCTTGAAGATGAGCCGGAACTTGAGGAATAACTTGAGCTGGAGCTGCTTGAACTACTGCTTGAAGTATTCGAAGTATCACTGCTTGCCTGTTGCTCCGCAAGTCTGCGGCTTTCTTCTTCCGCCGCCTGCTGTGCTGCAAGTCTCGCTGCCTCTTCTCTTTCTTTTTTAAGCTGTGCTTTTTCTTCCTTTATGGTAATTGCCGTATCCATATCAACGCTAACGTCGACAAACTGTGCGGAAACCCATCCGCTGACACCGGCTTCAATTTTAATCTTTACCCAGTCACCGCTCTGATCAAACTTTTTAATCGCATAATGTTCATTATAATATACATTTGTCACAATTTCCGAATCTGTAGAGTTCTCATCTCTTACATGAATACCGGAATCCGTAATTGTTGCAATTACATAACCGTTGTCCAACGCTTTGTTCTGAGCATCATTTCCGGAAACAAAATACTCTGCTTTGACATAACCTGTACAATTTCCGGAAGTCATCTTGTACCATCCGTTCTCTGTTTCTTCTAAAATTGTAGCACCGCAGTTATTATATATTTTTCCAACGATTTTGGATTCTGTACTTGGTTTCTTTCTAACATTAACATAATCTTCTGAACCACCGGAAACTTTTGTGATTGCAATATCATTAAAATATTCATTCTCTGCTGAACTGTTTGCCTCCTGTGTAGTTGTTGCGGTGTTTTCTTCTGTTTCCGTTGTTGATTCAGCTTCCTTCGGAAGAAAAGATGCTACATCTCCTGCCGAACCTGAATTTGCTATGTACTCATCTATTATCAATGTTGCTCCCGCACTAGATATCTCTGTATCTAACTCTTCTGCAACCAACGGCTGAACAAGAGTTGCCGCAAGAACAACTGCCAGAGCGCTCCCTGCTACTCTTTTTGTATAATAGTGTTTCATTAGAATTTTGCCTCCATTATATTAATCTTTCGCTTATTACTTTGTCCAAATGTTACAAATATATTACATTTTACAATTATATCAATGCCCTTACCGCTTGTCAACCACATTATACATTATTATGTAAATCTTTTTGTGTTTTTTCTATGAACAAATTTTATATTTTTTTATGGGAGTTGTATTTTCTCTCCGATATGCTATTTTATATAATAGAACAAATAGCGAGGAAAATCAATGAAAAAAACAGTATTAATTACAGGTGCCTCTGGCGATATCGGAAAAGAAATTGCAAAACTTTTTATAGAAAATGATTACCGGGTAATCGGAACTTATTATAAAAATCACAAATCCATTAAAAATCTTCAGGTCAACCTTGGGTCGGATTTTTTCTATTATCAATGTGACCTGAGTGATTTTGCCCAACCAGAGACACTCTTAAAAAAACTGAAAGCGGATAACCTTTCTGTTGATCTTTTAATCAATAATGCAGGTATTTCTCTGGTAGGACAAATTCAGGATTTGACATCTATTCAATGGAATCAAATCTGGAACACCAACGTGACTTCCGTAGTGTCAATGTGCAGAACTTTTGTTCCGGAATTTATACGTCAAAAAAGCGGACGTATTATTAACATCTCCTCTGTCTGGGGAAATAATGGTGCTTCCTGTGAAACATGCTATTCCGCAACAAAAGGCGCCGTCAACAGCTTTACAAAAGCGCTTGCAAAAGAACTGGGACCATCCGGTATTCCCGTCAATGCAATTTCCTGCGGCATCATCGACACAAAAATGAATCGTCATCTTACTGATGATGATATCGAAAATATTGTAAAGGAAATTCCCTTATCAAAAATCGGAACTGCAAAAGACATTGCCGAAGCAGCCTTGTCCGTTGCAAACTTCAATTCCTACATGACCGGGCAAATCATAACCGTTGACGGTGGGTGGCAGATATAGGTTCTTTCTCCGGAATTATTTCCGGTCTAAATATTCCATATCTTCAGCACTCAGCTCAAAATCAACACAGGCATTTGAAATAATCCTTTCTTCTTTTGTTGATTTTGGAATTACGACTTTCCCTTTCTGGATGCAGTATCTTATACAAATCTGCGGAATGGTTGCATTGTATTTTTCTGCAATCTTCTTAACATATTCATCCTGTACCAGCCCTCCGGATGCTAATGGTGAATATGCAGTAATCTGTATATTGAAAGGCTTACAAAATGAAACAATATGTTCCTGTCTTAATCCTATATGAAAATTAATCTGATTACACATTGGCACAATTCTACAATTATCCAATATCGGCTGTAAATGCTGCGGTTCAAAATTGGATACACCGATAGCTTTTGCCTTTCCGCTTTCATATATTTCTTCCAGGGCTTTCCAGCTTTCCACGTTTGCCCGGGTGCAGTCCATCCCTATTTTATCCCAAGGCCATGGCGCATGAATCAGATATAAGTCAATGTATTCCGAATCCAACGCTTCAAGAGACTTTTCAAAACATTCTTTTGCAATTTCATATCCCTTACATTCTGCCGGAAGTTTTGTTGTCACAAATATTTCTTCCCGCGGAATTTTTGAATCTTTAATTGCACGCCCTACACTCTTTTCATTGTCATATGCTGCTGCAGTATCAATATGTCTATATCCGTTTTTTAATGCATACATTACTGCATTATAGGCATCTTCGCCTTCCGGAATCTGCCATGTTCCCAAACCTATCTTTGGTATTTTTACTCCATTCGCCAATGTATATGTTTCCTTTAATATCATGATTTTTCTCCTTTTCCGTTTACTGAAAGTATTGTCCTTCTACACCACTATGAAAGGAATCTGCGAATTATTCCACAACTCCATTTTCATATTCCATAATCCGTGCCGTGTTTCCGGAGCCGGTTACTGCATTTCCCTGATCATTTACAACGTGGGTAATCTGTCCGTTTCCATTGAGTTTTACAGTCACGATATTGTGCAGCGCAACTCCTTCTTTGTCCGGCACTTCTGCACCACTGAATATTTCAATGTCTGCATCCCTGTTGTAGCAATATACTCCCATTCCATAACCGTCGAATTTTGTCACTTCATCACTGATTTTTAATGAAGCATATCCGTTAACGGTTCCATCATGGCTCTGGAATGATTCCTGATCCGGTGCGTCATAAGGTATCTCACTCTGATAAAAATAAAGTTTTCCGTTATCTCCATTCCATATCGTCTGATATTCCTGGAAATGTTCCACAAACAGACCATACATTGTGACATCATCACCATTGATGATAATACCGTTTGGCGCTGTATTGACATCCCATCCCACATTTGTGCTGTGATCGGCTCTCCATACCCAGAAATTATCTCCAATAACATTATTTGAATTTATCGTCACGCAATTTTTTACTTTTCCTGCATACTCACCGCCGCCAACCCGGAAATATACATCACTGAAACAAATTGGATTATCTGAATGGTCTGCGTCAGAATTTTCTTCACCCACATTTAACAGTGTTTCGGATTCTGTTTCTCCTGCCTCAAACAGAATACCACATACTTTTATGCCACTGACATCTGCAGTATTCATACATGCATTTCCATTACCTGCAAGAAGTGTCGCTAATCCCATTCCGTAGATGATTGTATTTTCATTTGTTATTTCCAAAGCCTTATCCAGTTCATAAATACCCGGCGTTAAAAGAATATGTTTTCCTTCTTGCAGCGCCTGATTTATTGTATCTGCATTGTCTTTTTCCGGATCTGCCACATAAAACAAATTCAGACTATAAAAAGTTCCCGAAACACCATCTTTCCATGAAATGCCCTGACAGTTCGTTCTTCTTGTAGGAACCATGACTCCATAGCCGTACTCCTCATCATAACATAGATATGGTTTTTCCTGTATTTCAGGAGTATTTTCAATTTTTGTATATGGCATACTTGGCCATGTACCCTGTGGAATCCTGTTTACATTCACCCCTGTAAATACCATGTTCCACACTCCGCCTTCCCAGTAATTCCACTCATCATTTCTACATAAATACTGTTGCTGTGATCCCGAATATACCGTGCCTTCCACGTTGCAGTCTGCCATAAATCCTCCACTGGACCAGCCTTCACCATCGCTAAACACAATATCATTACCGAGGTTTACTCTTCGCAGGGATACTGCCTGGGAATTTGCCCACATACAAAATTCATCTACCGCAAAGTTTTCTGCACTTCTCCAAAAGTTACATGTGGCATTATGATTCATCCAGTCAGCGTTTACCCACAGTTTATTGATGTTTGTATCCGTCGGAGAAATGCCCAGTCCTGAGACCTGCGTATAAAATCCCACATTTACATCCAGTGTTTTTTCATATTCGCCCGGCATAAACATAATCGCATATCTGTCGTTTCCAAACTGATTAGCTTTTTGCTTTTCATATATCTCATCTACTTTTCCCTGGACGTCCGATATTTGATCCTCTGTGGAAAATACATATACATTTTCTCCAAAAATTTCTGAATCCTTTACCGGATCGCCCTGGCTTTCATAAGTGATTCCGCCTTGTTCCGAAACTGTTGTTGTTTCTGTTTCATTCTTCTGTCCGCTATTCTCTGTGCTGCAGCCGATACAAAATACCGCCGCCACCAAAACAATGCTAAATACTAAATACTTTTTCATTTAAAACTCCTTTATTGCGTATACTGAATTTCTTGATGTTACAAATAGTGTATTTCCTTTCTGACCGCCAAAATCAAAAGTGGAAGGTCTTTCCGGAACATATATTGTATCAATCAATTTACTGCCATCATAAACTTTGATATTGTCATCTCCCACATAGAGTTTTTCATTAAACTTTCTCACACGGAAATCCCCCTCCTCAATAATCGGCTGTGGATTTGTCAGAAGTCCCTCCGGCGTAATATCACACTGATAAACTCTCTTGTACATTTCGTCTATAGAGTACAGTTTTCTGCCCGGTTTTGATCTCGACAGGTTATTTGCCCGAATCAGATCATAATGGCATGGAATAATTGTCACTCCGTCCGGTGCAAGAAATGCCTTTTTCGGATTATATTGAACAACCCATTTAAAATCTGTGCCATCCCGCCATCTGTTCCCCGGATAAAGAACTCTTGCCGGCTGCAGATCACCAATATTAATCTTATGGAGCTTATCTATTTCCCGATTTTTGTCAATCGTAAATGCCACAATCTGTGCCTGACTGTTATACCAGAATCCATAAGATGTTCCCGCGGAATCCGGCGGCATATTGTTAATATTGGGGCGTCCGTTTAAAGTGGCATCCTGTGGAATCGCATATTCTCCGATAACCACAATATTGTCTCTTGTGTCAAATCCAATAGAATTAATTTTATATGGGGATTCGAAATGCATTGTGATTTCCAATGTATTACCGTCTATTCTGTATATTTTCTTATCCATACTGTCAAGAAAATAAAAATTTCCTTTGCTGTCACAACAGCCGCCATCAG
Source organism: uncultured Lachnospiraceae bacterium (assembly GCA_944382505.1). Lineage (GTDB taxonomy): Bacteria > Bacillota > Clostridia > Lachnospirales > Lachnospiraceae > Eubacterium_G. Next base: position 3,527 of record CALWNA010000269.1, on the reverse strand, counting down.
CAAATCGGAATCCCGAATACAGCTTTTCTGTCTTTGGTTTCTTTTGTCCCTTTCCGGTAACTTCAATAATCGCCGCCTGCCATGGGCGTATCTCAATTCCTGTGTTAACATCCAGCAAAAAATTATCAATTGTATATTTCATCTGGGAATAATTGTGAACATTACAAAATTTTATGTTTTCACAATTCCATGTTTTCACACAATATGGAAAAGATTTTTGCACAAATACGGTTCTGAAACAATAAGTTGTTGCAAAAACGATATTTTTACAATTGTGTAACTCTATCGGCTGGGCAAATTCGCCCTCCGCCTTTTCTTCTTCGCTCTGAAATCCGTATATTGTCACATTTTCTGCATTTATCATTCTCAACTCACACCTGCAGTGATGTTCCAATGACAGACAATAAATTTTTGTTGGGGTTTTTGTGTTCTGTATCTGTACCCCTGCACTGACATATGGGCTTGCGGACCATATATCCTTGAAAATGCCTCCTCCACCATTGCAAATGAAAAGGCTCGGATACTGGTAATCCCAGATTCTTTCCGCATGTGCGTCTCTTGTTCTGCCCTCATCATATGGAAATTCAAATTCCCCTGTCTTTTTTACAAGATTTCCATGTCCTCCGAAGAACTTGACGTCGTTGATATAGGACTCCTTATTCGCCATCCACTTCACGCCACAAGCTTTTGGATTGCGCCCGCCTGTACAAATTCCTATTCCAAACAATATGTTTTTACCCACGGAACTTTCAATCAATGCCTTCGCTTTCCCAAATCCGGTAAATTTTTCAGAATTTTCCCTTAATATCAACTGTGTAGAAACCGGATTCATTCCTATAAAGACAGTATTTTCTTTTAACTTTATCGTATCTGTAAGTATGTATTCCCCCTGCGGAAAATATATCGTATCATATTTTTCAACAGCCTCTTTTAACGCCCTTGTATCATCGGTAATTCCGTCTCCCTTTAAACCGGCTTTCTTCGCATTCACCCAATCCTTCATCTGTGGAAGCGGTGTCAGATCTGTTCTTAATACTTTATAATTAATATCCTTTGCATAGCGATATATCTGATCGTGAACCTGCTTGTCTTGGTATATATCACTCGCAATCGTCCCATGAACATATTTTTTTACTGTGCACTGGTAATCTTCGTTTGCAATTCTTCTGCCCGTATCTTTATATTCGACAATATTTTCAACCGCCTTAAGTTGACAGTTTCTCACATTGACCTGCGTTAATGAATTTTTATCCATTGCGATATTCAGAAAACAATTCATATCTTCGAATATTGAATCTTCTATATATATTTTTTCAAAAAAATCCTCGTCAACATCGATAAATTTTGATGTATTAACGCAATGTGCCCTGATAATATTCCAGCCGACTTCTCTTGTTTTGATTGCGGCCCTTGTCTGTCCACAAAATCTGGTATCAACCATTACAAAAGGCCATCCCGGGGAACATTTGGTCGTAATAATTCCATATTGTCCACCATTAATAAAAATATCCTCTATTTCATTCCCCACATCATAAATTCCTGCCATTCCCGACTGAACATGAATATCAATATGATTGATAAAACAATGCTGGGCATAATGAGTTCTGAAAGCAACTGCATATGGATTTCCCTGCCCCAGGCTGACATTAATATTTGAAATGGCACTGTAAAAAGTTCCCGGATTCGCATCCTCAATATCCGATTCATTTTCGCGGTAAGCGCTTACAAACCAAAATAAATATTTATATCCTCCCTTCGTATCCTGCTTTCTGTCAAACTCCGGCGCATTGTCCTTTAAAATAAATTCCGGTCTGGTCTTGCCACATCCGATAATCCGCACCGCTTTCGGAATATAAATCGTCTTACTTAAAAGATATTTTCCTTCCGGCACAAAAAGCACTCCATATCCTGCCCTCTTTATCACAGAGTAAACAGCTCTCTGTAATTCTTCCGATACATCCTTGCTACCGTCATTTTCCACGTCAAAAAAAGGGGAGGAAAAATAAACAGCCTCAGAATCTTCCGGTACTTCCGTATAAAAAGATAATCCGTTCATAATCATAATTCCTTTAATGATATTCTTATAAAATAATTCTATCAGATGCCCTAATCATATGCAATCAAAAAAACATTTTCATTCGGTAAGAGCCTCGCGACATAAAAAATATGCTCTGTCCGGGAGCAAGCTCCCGGACAGAGCATATTTTTATGTCATAGGGCGACACCCCTGACCGAAATGTAACGAAATGAAATCGAAGGCTACGGCTCTTGCCGGACAAGATACCACTTATATGTTATGTTTCGGCACCACCGCAAACATTTCGAAATTTTTTGTTCCTTCATTCTTCATACCGTGTTTATGTCCATCCGGACAGTAATGGCACATACCGGGTTTTAAAATTTCTGTCTTTCCGTCCATGTAAACAGTTGCCTGTCCCGCAATACAATATACAATCTCACTTTCATTTATATGCTCATGCATGCCGATAGAACAGCCCGGCTCCAAAACGCCATGAAGAATCTTTACTTTATCATCTCCTGCAAATTTCGCTATGGCATATTTTTCGCCACCTTTAAAATTTGGAATCACTTCTCCTTCTAACGCATCGAAATTATAAATCATATTTGTTCTCCTTTGCCGATTTTTTCATATTCTATATCCATTATCAAAACAGCGACCATATTCCTATAACAATAACCGGAATAAATAGGGAAGGGATAAAATTTAATGTTTTGCAGTCTTTAATATTTAATATAGAAAGTCCTGTGCTGGCAATCAAAAATCCGCCAACCACAGACATTTCCGTTATCATATCTGCCGTGATGACATCTCCCGCCAGATACGCGATGAAATAAATCGCCCCCTGCCAGCAAAACAGAATCGGCGCTGCCAAAACCATAATCATCCCATAGGTCGAAGCAAGAACCGTCGACGTGACCAAATCCAGCGTGGCATTGGTCAAAAGATATGTGTAGTCTCCTGTCAGAGCTGCATTGATCGGTCCCACAATCGACAATGTTCCTATGCAAAAAATCAAAACTCCTGTTACAACTCCCTGGAACGAACCGCCTTTCTCTGCAAATCTTTCAGACAGTTTATCTACCCTTCCCTGCAAATTAAGCATAGTACCTATGAGTCCTCCGATTGCAAGGCTTACAATAAACAACACCGGATAATTGCTCTTTGGCATATTTTGGCATATAGCATTGATTCCAATGCCAAACGCCGCCAACCCCATTGCCGTAAACAATACCGCCTGATATTTTTCCCGGATTCCTTTATGAATAATACTGCCTATAATACTTCCAAGAAGTATGGTGCAGGTGTTGACAATCGTTCCTAGCATTTTAATTCCTCTACTGCTTTCAAAAAGTCCTCTTTTGATAACCCAGTGTCTTCCAAAGCCTTATCCAGCGGAAGATATCCCTGCGCATAATACTTAATGGACATTTCTACTTTTCCTTCTTCTCTAAATTCTTCTGAAATTGCACACATATTCTCTACGCCCTCCTCTTCATGTTTAAAA
>CALWNA010000268.1 GCA_944382505.1 uncultured Lachnospiraceae bacterium | reverse complement strand
AACCGCTTGTCAATCATTCTGTAACCCATAAACCACCGGATTGCAAGAATAATGGATCTTGTATGGCTGTTATCAAATTGTTATCAAAAGACTTCTGTAAACGCCGCAAACCCGCATAAATACTGGTTTTTTACGGTACTTCGTTTTATTCGAACTCTATTGTTCCCGGCGGTTTACTGGTCAAATCATACATTACCCGATTGACCCCCTTCACCTCATTAATAATCCTGTTCATCACCTTCTGCAGCACCGCAAACGGTATCTCAGAGCAGTCCGCCGTCATAAAATCAGTCGTATTCACCGACCGCAATGCCACCGCATAATCATAGGTTCTCTCATCGCCCATAACGCCCACGGACCGCATATTTGTTAATGCAGCAAAATATTGTCCCAAATCCTTGGCAATTCCGGCCTTATCAACTTCCTCGCGGAAAATTGCATCGGCATCCTGTACAATTCTCACTTTTTCAGCAGTCACCTCGCCGATAATCCGGATGCCCAACCCCGGTCCCGGAAATGGCTGACGGTATACCAGGTATTCAGGAATTCCAAGTTCCAGTCCCGCCTTGCGCACTTCATCCTTAAACAAAAGGCGAAGCGGTTCAACAATTTCCTTAAAATCAACATGCTCAGGAAGTCCTCCCACATTGTGGTGGCTCTTGATTACTGCGGAATCTCCCAATCCCGACTCAATAATATCAGGGTAAATTGTTCCCTGCACAAGATAGTCTACCGCACCGATTTTCTTTGCTTCTTCTTCAAATACATTAATAAATTCTTCGCCAATAATTTTTCTCTTTGCTTCCGGTTCTGTGATGCCTGCCAGTCTCTTATAATATCTCTCCTGGGCATTGACACGGATAAAATTCAGTTCGTATGGACCTTCCGGACCAAATACCGCTTCTACTTCGTCACCCTCATTCTTCCTTAAAAGACCGTGATCTACGAAAACACATGTAAGCTGTTTCCCAATGGCCTTGGAAAGAAGCACTGCTGCCACGGAGGAATCCACACCCCCTGACAATGCGCAGAGCACTTTTCCATCACCGATTTTTTCACGAAGCTGCTTAATTGTCTCTTCCACAAATGAGGACATTACCCAGTCTCCCTTGCATCCGCACACGTCATACACAAAAGCGCGAAGCATCTTCTGCCCTTCTTCTGTGTGCATCACTTCCGGGTGAAACTGCGTTGCATATAATTTTTTATCCGCATTTTCAAAAGCTGCCACCGGGCAGTTTGGGGTTGTTGCTGTTATCTGAAACCCGTCGGGAACCTGACTGATATAATCCGTATGGCTCATCCAACAGATTGTTGTATCGGCTACATCCTGAAACAACAGGCTTGATTTATCTACATGAACTTCTGTCTTTCCGTATTCGCTGACAGGCGCAGTCTCCACCCTGCCGCCTAAAAGATATGACATGAGCTGTGAGCCGTAGCAGATACCCAAAATTGGAATTCCCATATCAAAAATCGCCTTATCACAGCGCGGCGATGTGTCACCGTACACGCTATTTGGCCCACCGGTAAAAATGATTCCCTTTGGATTCATCCTTTTAATTTCATCTAGTGACAATGTATATGGATGAACCTCGCAATACACATTACACTCTCTTACACGTCTGGCAATTAACTGATTGTACTGACCGCCAAAGTCTAAAACAATTACTAATTCCTTATCCATGGTTGCTTCCTTTCGTTTGTCCCGAGAATTATTAAGCAAAAAGCCGGATACAACAATTTACTTTCACGACTTTTATCATTCGATTTTAACCCATTTTCTATCAAGAAACAATAGGATAAAAAATAAAAAATAATTATTTTTAAAATTTTCCGGTAAAAATAAGCTGTTGTTTCTTTTGACCCACAAAAAAGGTACCTGATATACGTCTTTGTATACCAGATACCTACTATCTTAATACCGTTCTTCTACAATTCATTTAACAACTACAGGTTTACTTTCTACCATTGGAAACTTTTCTCTCACTACCCTCCGATTCATTTTTTTATTCGGCTCTTTGTTTCCCTCTACTACCTGCACGGCTTCTTTTATCTACTAAACCATGAATTATTATTTTTTCCTCATCCCTTCGTTTTGAATACTCCTTTTATCCTTTCCGGGTCTCAGTAATAATCCATCCGATAAATACTTCTGTTACAGCCTTTTCCGGTTCCGCTGTAATGTGAGTAGATAATCAATTCATAAATAAATATTTTTATGAACATCTCTTAGATAATTTTGCTATCAGGTTGACATCTGATAACACGAGGCTGTTAACTGTCTTGTAGAAGCTTTCGGTATTTAATTCTTTTGTTAGTAACTTAAATATAGCATATAAATCGCCTATTTAAAAGGCTTTTTTCTCATTTTTTTAATCTTCATTACTTCTGCCGATTTTAAACATTTTTATGAATCGTTTTTTTATTCAAAATCGCCAAATTCAATTACTGCAACATTTTTTTGACGTATTTTCCCGTATAACTTGTAGGATGTTCTGCCACCTGTTCCGGCGTTCCCTGCACTACCACAGTTCCTCCACGGTCGCCGCCATCCGGTCCCATGTCAATAATATAATC
>CALWNA010000267.1 GCA_944382505.1 uncultured Lachnospiraceae bacterium | reverse complement strand
ATTAATACAATTGTATTATAATTGTATCAACAAGATATGTCAATACTTTTTCCCACGCTATTTTTGCAGCTTCCACAGATGTAAAAAAGAGCAAAGTGTAAAACCTTGCTCTTTTGTCCTGCTAATTTTCTATATATTCCTGCCTCTGTAACACAACTATCACATGATATAAATGAAATTCTACTGGTTATTTTTTCTGATGTTCGCCCTTTTTCTTAAAGTCGGGTCCAATATCTTCTTTCTGATTCGCAGATGTTCCGGTGTTATCTCCAACAATTCATCTGTATCAATAAATTCCAGGGCCTGCTCCAAACTTAACTCTTTCTTCGGTACCAGTCTCAATGCTTCATCCGAACTTGAAGTTCTGGTATTGGAAAGATGCTTTGTCTTACATACATTGATTTCAATATCTTCTGCTCTGCCGGTCTGTCCCACAACCATTCCGGAATAAACTTTCTCCCCTGGTCCGATAAACAATGTTCCTCTTTCCTGGGCATTATACAGTCCGTATGTGATTGCCTCTCCCGCCTCAAATGCGATCAGAGAACCTTGTTTTCTATACTGTATTTCTCCCTTAAAAGGACCATAACCGTCAAATACAGTGTTCATGATTCCGTTACCTTTTGTATCGGTCATAAACTGTCCCCTGTAGCCGATCAGACCTCTTGAAGGAATAGAAAATTCCAGTCTCGTATATCCTCCCTGGGTAGGTGCCATTCCCTGGAGTTCGCCTTTTCGGTTACTCAATTTTTCAATAATCGCGCCGGTAAATTCATCCGGAACATCTATATAGCAAATTTCCATCGGCTCTAATTTTCTGCCACGCTCATCCTCCTTATAGATAACTTCCGCCTTACTTACGGCAAACTCATATCCTTCTCTTCTCATATTCTCAATCAGCACGGAAAGGTGGAGTTCTCCACGTCCCGAAACTTTAAAAGAATCCATTTCCTCTGTCTCTTCCACTCTCAAACTTACGTCCGTATTTAACTCCCGGAAAAGTCTTTCACGCAAATGCCGTGATGTGACAAATTTTCCTTCCTGACCTGCCAGCGGGCTGTCATTAACCATAAATTTCATGGATATAGTCGGTTCTGAAATCTTCTGGAACGGAATTGGCTGCGGGTTGTCCGGTGAACAGATTGTATCACCGATATGAATATCCGCAATCCCCGAAATAGCAACAATTGCCCCCACGGTTGCTTCCTGAACTTCTATTTTATCCAATCCGTCAAATTCATAAAGTTTGCTGATTTTTACCTTTTTCTGCTTGGCCGGTTCATGATGATTTACAAGTACGACTTCCTGATTCACTTTCAGTGTTCCATTGTCAATTTTCCCCACGCCAATACGCCCGACATAATCATTGTAATCAATTGTACTGATCAGTACCTGTGTATCAGCGTCTGCATCGCCTTCCGGTGCCGGAATGTAATCCAGTATCGTCTCAAACAACGGTTTCATATCTCCTGACGGCTTATTTAAATCCAGTGTTGCAAATCCCTGCTTTGCTGAAGCAAAAACAAATGGGCATTCCAACTGTTCTTCGCTGGCATCCAAGTCGATAAATAATTCCAACACTTCGTCTATAACGGCTTCCGGCCGCGCCTCCGGTCTGTCAATTTTGTTTATGCAGACAATAACCGGAAGATTCAATTCCAATGCTTTCTTCAACACGAATCTTGTCTGTGGCATAGCGCCTTCAAAAGCATCCACCACAAGCACCACACCGTCAACCATCTTCAGTACACGTTCTACTTCCCCTCCGAAATCAGCATGTCCCGGTGTATCAATAATATTGATTTTTGTATTTTTATAAGTAACTGCCGTGTTCTTTGACAGAATCGTAATTCCTCTTTCTCTTTCTATATCATTAGAATCCATGACTCTCTCGGCAATTTCCTGATTTTCACGAAACACACCGCTCTGTTTTAACAATTCATCTACCAATGTCGTCTTTCCATGGTCAACATGAGCGATAATAGCAATATTTCTTATGTCTTCTCTAATCATTTTAACTCCATTCACCTGTAAAATATTTTCTCTTTCTATACAAGTATATTTTTTATGATTTCTTAATTTATATCTTTTCTTTTATCCTTTGGCATTTTACCACAATAAAAATTTTTTTCAATATCCTGTTATATCTATAATTGATGACTATAATTTATCAGGTAACTTTAACCAGTCTCTATGCTTTCTTTATATTCCGTTTCGGATTCATTCAAAAAAATAGTCTTTCCATTTGTTGCGTCCGTCACTTTCGTCTTAAACACTCCACTGTCTGATGCTTTCATATTCAATGTAATCGTAACATTTTCCGCATATTTTTCATCTTCCGGATGAATTCCCATCTGCCCCATAATATACTGAATCTTACCTATATTATTATAATCTGACACGATATCCATTCTGATGCCGGGGTACACCTTTTTTTTCCCGGCATTTTTCATTCCTTCTTTGGCACACAGCCCATAAGCTCTCACAAGACCTCCTGTCCCAAGCAGCGTCCCTCCAAAATATCTCGTGACAACAATCAATGCGTTATGAATATTTTGCGATGTCAGCACTTCCAGAATAGGTTTTCCCGCAGTCCCCTGCGGTTCTCCGTCATCACTGAATCTTTGTATCTCATTATTTTTTCCTATAACAAATGCAAAACAATTGTGCCTTGCATCCCAATATTTCTTTTTTATTGATTCTATACATTCTACTGCCTGCTGCTCCGACTTCACCGGTAATACATGAGATATAAATTTGGATTTTTTTTCTACAATCTCTCCTTTGCCGGGCAGATCAACCACAAAATATTCGCTCATCTTCCACCTCGAGATTCCTGTTTTTTCTCAACCATAAATATAACATAGTTCCGCATATATTCCAACTCCGGCGTTTTGCTCTCTTATCCGACATTATTTATGAATTTTCTTTGAACAATCGTGCCGCGCTTCGTTTTTTACTTTATTTAATTGCTTTCATTTGTTATAATTGAACGGAATAAGGAGGTTTGTATATGAATTTCGGATATAAAGAAACCACAGACAAACAACAGGATTTAGTGTCTGTACAAAAAAAAGTTATGTCAAAGTCTCTGGTTTCCGTATTGAAAATATTTTTATATATTTTATTCCTTGCAATTTTAACTGGAGGTTTTCTTGGTTTAGGAGTTATCCACGGCATTATACAGAGTGCGCCGGTAATCGACGATGTCTCTTCCATTATGCCTTCCTCGTACTCTTCTACCATATATGATTCCAACAATAAGGAAATCGCAAAACTGATTACCAGTGGTTCGAACCGTATCAAAGTTGAACTTGACGACGTTCCCGAACATTTGCGCTGGGCATTTATCGACACAGAAGATGCGAGATTTTATGAGCATAACGGTATAGATATTCAGGGAATTGGTCGTGCCGCTTTTATTGCGCTGACCACAAGAACGGCTTCAGAGGGTGCCAGTACCATAACCCAGCAGGTTTTGAAAAACAATGTGTTTACGGACTGGACCCAGGAGTCCTCTTTCGGTGCTTCTTTGAAGCGAAAAATTCAGGAACAATACCTGGCGGTACAGCTTGAAAAAGAGACCAGCAAAGACGATATACTGATTACCTATTTAAATACGATTAATCTTGGTGCCAATACACTTGGTGTACAGGCTGCTTCTCTCAGATATTTTAATAAGGATGTAAGTAAAATTACGATTTCAGAAGCCGGTGTCATTGCCGCAATAACACAAAGTCCTTCTACACTGAATCCGATTACAAATCCTGAAAATAATGCAAAGAGACGTGAAAAAGTCCTCTCAAACATGCTTGATGCAGGTCATATTACCCGGGAAGAATATGACGAGGCAATGGAGGATGACGTATACGCAAGAATTCAGAAAGTCAACACCAAACTCACACAATCTGACGACAATGTTTACACCTATTTTGTAGATGAGGTTGTCAATCAGGTTATGGATGATTTACAGGAACAAAAAGGATATACTTATACACAGGCATATAATGCCGTTTACAGCGGTGGTCTGAAAATTTACGCTACACAGGATTCGGAAATTCAGGAAATATGCGATAAAGAATTATCCGATTCTTCCAATTATCCTTATGCTATTTCCTACTCTGTTAACTGGGCATGGTCCGTACAGAATCCGGATGGCACAGTGGATAATTATGACGAAAGCGATATTATTTCATATCACAAATCAGTTTTGGGAGATTCCGATTATCAATTGCTCTTTTCTTCTCAGGAATCTGCAAAACAGACTGTGGACGATTACAAAGAGCATTTGAAAGAGAAATATTACCCAAAAGGACTGAAGAAAAGCAAAGGTTATGTGCAATATGAAACCCTTTATTATATACCACAGCCGCAAGTCTCATTTACGGTCATGGATCAAACCACAGGATATGTAAAAGCTATTGTGGGCGGACGTGGCAAAAAAAATGTAAGTCTTTCCTTAAACAGAGCTACGGATTCAACGCGTCAGCCTGGTTCTACTTTTAAAATCTTGTCCACATACGCACCTGCTATCGACACAATGGGTTACACTTTAGCAACTACAATCGTGGATGAGCCTTACAGCTACGCCAATGGCCGTCCGGTAAAAAACTGGTACAGCGGATATCGAGGAACGGTAACTGTCCGAAAAGCAATTGCCGATTCCATGAATATTTGTGCCGTAAAAACGCTGACGGAAATCACACCGCAACTGGGATATGATTACCTTTGTAACATGGGTATCACTACTTTAGTTGACAATCGCGTGGAAAGCGATGGCAGCGTTTCTACGGATATTCAGCAGGCTCTTGCTCTGGGTGGTATTACGGACGGTGTCACAAATCTTGAAATGACAGCCGCTTACGCTTCCATTGCCAATATGGGAACTTACACCAAACCTGTCTTTTACTCACAGGTAATCGATAGCAACGGACGTGTCATTCTTGACAACACAACTCCAACCACTCACACAGCGCTGAAATCTTCCACTGCATGCCTTCTTACGCAGGGCATGACCAGCGTTGTTACGGAAGGTACAGGTACTGCGTGCCAGTTAGATGATGATATGCCGGTTTCCGGAAAAACCGGTACCACATCCAGCAACTATGATTTATGGTTCTGCGGCTACACGCCTTACCTGACAGCTTCCATTTGGACAGGTTACGATGAGAATAAAACACTTTCAGGAGATCAGACTTATCACGAGAAACTCTGGTCCAAAATAATGAGCCAGATTGACGAGGTAAAAAATTATAAAGTAAAAGATTTTGAATTAAGTGATGATGTGAAAAAATATGATATTTGTTCCTCTTCCGGAAAAGTTGCAATTAAGGGTGTTTGCCCAAGTACACGTTCAGAATATTTTGCAAAAGGAACACAACCGGACAAATGCACTTATCACTCAGCATACACTCCAAGCTCCAGCAACAAATCATCAGCCGGCGAAACAACAAAGGATTCCTCTGATGATTCCGATACTGATGAGACAAAAGCTTCAAACAGCAAGGAAAACTCCACACAGGAAACAATAAAGTCTAAAGAAACTTCTACTACGGGAAACGCAGAATAAAACCACAAAATATATGTAATATGTAAAAGAAGAGGCTGTTGTGTAACAGCCTCTTCTTTTACATTCTACATTTTTATATTTACAGGGACTCCACATCGATGCCTTTCAGCAGGCGATTTTTGTGGATTTCTGCACCATTTTCATCAAATACATAAATTCTATACAATAAAACACACATTTTTTCTCCGACAGAAACTTTTCGTCTTTCCAGAGATCTGTTTGTGGTTAATCGCACGCCATTTACTAAGAGCGTAAGTTCCAAATAACTTCCACGGAAATCAATTTTTTCAATAATTCCCTCTTCCCCTGCATCGATCAATTTCTTGAATTTTTCATTATCACTCTTAAAGGCTTCCACAAATTCCGGACGAACAATTGCTTTCTTTCCCTTTGCAATATCGTCAAATCCCTTAAACCCGGTCAAATCATCAAGAACCGCCGAATTTCCGATAAATTGTGCGACAAATGGCGTCTGCGGATTTTTATAAATGTCTACCGGTGTCCCCATTTGTTCCAGATTACCTTCATTGATAATAATGATATCATCCGCCACTTCTACCGCTTCTTCCTGGTCATGTGTTACAAAAATACTGGTAATTCCAACTTTCTGAATCATTTCTTTCAACCAGGCTCTCAGTTCTTTTCGAACCTTTGCGTCAATTGCAGCAAATGGTTCATCCAATAATAACAATTGCGGATTTGGGGCGATTGCTCTGGCAAAAGCCACTCTCTGCCGCTGTCCGCCGGACAACTGGTTCGGATATCTTTTTTCCAGACCTTCCAATCCGATTAAGGATATCATTTCCATAACTCTTTCGTGCATCTTTTTCTTATTCATTTTCTGCACTTTCAGACCAAAGGCTATATTGTCATATACTGTCATATACCGAAACAGCGCATAATTCTGAAATACAAATCCGATGCCCCTCTTGCTTGCCGGGATATCATTTACAACTTTGCCTTCTATGATGACATTTCCGCTGTCCTGATGTTCCAACCCTGCGAGCATTCGTAAAATCGTTGTTTTACCGCTTCCACTGGGTCCCAGCAGTGCGACAAGTTTTCCTTTTTCTATACCAAAATTAATATTTTTTGCCGCCTCATAATCACCAAATTTTTTGCATATATTTTCCATTTCTACGTACATAATTTATCCTCCAAAGCTAAATATTGCTCTTTTTCTTACCACGGTATTCAACTATATTTTTAAGAACCAATACAATGACAGCCATTCCTACTAACAATGAAGAAACCGCAAATGCCTGTGTAATGGAATCCACACTTCCTGCCATGTATAATGCATCGATTTCAAGTGGTAGTGTAAATGTCTTACCTCTTGCCTTGGATACAGCATAAACAGCACCGAACTCCCCAAATGCACGTGCCGCACACAAAATCATTCCGTAAAGCAATCCCCACTTAATATGCGGGAATGTTATTTTTCTGAAAATCGTGAATCCGGAAGCTCCCATCATAGCTGCAGCCTCTTCTTCATCTTTGCCCTGTGCATTCAGAATCGGAATAACCTCTCTGGATATAAACGGAAATGTTACAAATATCGTTGCGAGTACAACTCCGGGTACTGAAAATACTAAGGAAATATCTGTTCCCAGCGTTTCATTTACCCAGTCCACAATCGGTTTTGCCCAGCCACTGCGACCGAACGTCATAATAAATGCCAGACCTGCAATTACCGGCGAGATAGAAAAAGGAATATCTATCAATGTGGACAAAATATTTTTACCCTTAAAATCAAACTTTGTTATCAGCCATGAAGCAATAACGCCAAAAAATGTATTTACAATCAATGCAAAAATCGTTGCAATCAATGTAACCTTTAAGGCAGATATTGTATATTCAGCAGTAAGTGCAGATTTGTATGTCTCCCATCCATCCTTTAAAGCTCTGTAAATCACTTCAAACAACGGCAAAACTAACATTACAAGGAAGAATATGACACTGATAGCAATCAATATCCATTTTACAATTTTTTCTCTCTTTGTGTTCATCCTGCACCTCCTATGCGTTTGTCCTGCGGGTTGCCATATGCTGCAGTATGTTAATTACAAATAACATTAAAAATGAAACGATTAAAAGAATCAAAGCAATGGCCGCCGCGCCCTCATAATCCACATTACCAGCATTCAATTTCTGCATAATAATATAAGAAACTACCTGTGTTCCATTTTTTGCACTGTTCCCCGATATGTAAATGACACTGCCATACTCTCCAATGCCTCTTGCCAACGCCAGACCAAATCCGGTCAAAAGCGCCGGTCGGATTTCCGGGAAAATAACTTTTCGAAATGTCCGAAATTTTGATGCCCCTAACATAAACGCTGCCTCTTCATGGGATTGAGGAAGTTTTTCGAGAACCGGCTGAATCGCCCTTACAACAAAAGGGATTCCAATAAATACCATTGCTATTATAATACCAATTTGAGTATATGCGACTTTAATCCCGATTCCTTCTAATGCTCTTCCCAAAAAACCGCTGTCAGAGTACATCTTTGTCAGTGTAATACCTGCTACTGCGGTAGGAAGAGCAAATGGAAGTTCAATCATTCCATCCATTAACCGCTTTCCCGGAAAATTATATCGTACCAATACCCAGGCAAGAATAACACCGAATATGCAGTTGATAATGGCCGCAATAAATGCACATACAATACTGGTCGCAAATGCCTGAACAACATTTTTTCCGGTAATTAATGTGATAAATTCCTGCCACGATAGCTTAAAAGAATACGCCATTACCGATGCCAATGGAATTAATATCAGCAATGACAGCATCGCTACTGTTATCCCCATCGTTAATCCAAATCCCGGAATAATTGATTTTTTCTTTCTTACACTTACCTTTTTCAATGGTATTGCCTCCTAATTGTTATAGATTTGGTCAAAAATAGCACCATCTGCAAAGAAATCTTCATATGCCTGATCCCATCCGCCAAAATCATCAATTGTACACAAGTCTATTGACAAATCAAAGACATCACCAAATTCCTGTAATACATTTTCATCCGATGGTCTGTAATAATTTTCACCAATCAGTCTCTGTGCATCTTCTGTATACAAATAATCTAAATATGCTTTTGCTACTTCCTGCGTACCATTCTTATCTGCATTTTCGTCCACAATAGCCACGGAAGGCTGTGCCAAAATACTGCTGCTCGGTGTTACCAATTCATATTCATCCGGATAGTCCTGAAGTGTTACCAAAGCTTCATTCTCCCAGCTGATTAACACATCGCCCTGACCATTTTCAACAAAGGTAGTCGTTGCGCCTCTTGCCCCGGAATCCATAACCAGAACATTTGCGTAAAGCTTTGCAAGGAAATCTCTCATCTGGGTCTCATCATTATTATATTTCTTTCCCGCATAATCCCAAGCTGCGAGAACCGCCCAATCTGCTGCTCCGGATGATTTCGGGTCCGGCGTAATTACATCCACACCTTCTTTTACCAAATCATCCCAATCCTGAATATTTTTTTCGTTTCCTTTACGGACAAGGAAAACAATTGTTGATGTATATGGGGAACTGTTTTCTGCAAATTCATCTATCCATCCTTCATCAATCATACCTGCTTCTTCAATAGAAGTGATATCATGAGCAAGTGCCAATGTCACAACATCTGCATCATTTCCTTCGATAACAGAACGTGCCTGGGAACCGGATCCCCCATGTGACTGTATAATTTCCACGTCTGTCCCTGTTTCTTCTTTATAATATTCGGCAAACATTTCATTATATGTTTCATAAAACTCACGGGTAGGATCATAGGAAACATTGTTAATGGTAACTTTTCCATCATCTGAATTCTCACTTCCACATCCCGTAAAAGAACTTGCAACCAAAGTTGCCGTTAACGTTACTACTGCTGCTTTTCGAATAATACTCTTTTTAAATTTCATTTTTTCCTCCTTTAAGCAAACGTTTGCTTAAGATTATTGATTTTTATGACAAAAAAATATATAATAATGTCATGTTGCATAAATATTATCTTATTAATAAGCGCTTTGTCAACACAAAATAGCGCAAACGTTTGCTTATAGGAGGATACTATGTCTTTAAAAAAAATAGCTGAAATTGTAGGAGTCTCACCTTCTACCGTTTCAAGAGTTCTCAACAACACATCTTCTACCTGTGCATCGAAAGAAATAAGAGATAAAATATTTCAGGCTGCAAGGGACATCGGATATCAGCCCAATCAAAATGCCAGAAACCTTCGAGTTCCACAAAACGACTCCCTGCCGCAAAGACATATTTCTATTATATTAGCCCGCATAAACAGCTTAGATGATGATCCTTTTTTTTACGAACTGTTTCGAAGCCTTGAAATAGCATTATTTGAAAATCATATAACCGTGGATCATGTAATCTATGCAGAAGAAGAATTTGATCAGGATATTTCCATATCGAATGGGGTAATTATACTGGGACGTTGTTCCCAAAAGCTACTTAGTCATATCCTGTCCTTAAATAAAAATGTTGTAGGCATTTGGCGAAACAGTATGAATTTCGATGTAGATGAAGTTGTCTGTGACGGAAAAAAAGCTGCCGAGACAGCCATGAACCATCTGATTTCCCTTGGTCATAAAAATATTGCTTATATCGGAGACTGTTCCTATGAAAGCAGATATATCGGTTACTGCAATTCTTTGATAAACAATAATATTCCAATGAATTATGAATGGATTAAACAGACCAATCAGACCGGTGAATCCGGTGCCATGGCATTTCATGAACTATTGGAAAAATCAAAAGATTTCTCCGCTGTTTTTTGTGCCAACGACATTACAGCTATCAGCGTTCTTAACGTATTAAAAGAAAACCGCCGAAAAATTAAACGAAAAATATCTGTTATCTCTATCGATAATATAGAAGCCAGCCAGGATACTTCCCCACTTCTGACAACAATAAATGTTCCCCGGGGAGAGATGGCACATATGGCAGTTACATTAATGTTGGACAGAATATCCAAAAAACATACAGAAGCAGTCCGCATAGAATTTCCATGCCGTATTATTCTCAGAGACAGTTGTTATCCAAAAGAATGATAACTTAATTCTAAAAAATACAATTATATTGGGAAAATTGCTGTAACGGCTTTGCCAACAAAAAAGGTGCCGCTTGGCACCTTTTTCATTGATAGTGTTTTATTTTATAAATATTAAACAATACCCTGTGCTGTCATTGCCTCTGCAACTTTTTCAAAGCCTGCGATGTTAGCACCTGCTACATAATTTCCTTCCATTCCATATCGTTTAGCTGCATCATCTATATTGTGATAAATATTCACCATAATATCTTTTAATTTACTGTCAACTTCTTCAAATGTCCAAGCAAGTCTTTCGCTATTCTGTGACATTTCAAGAGCTGATGTAGCAACACCACCTGCATTGGCAGCTTTACCGCCGATGAACCAAACGCCATTTTCCTGTAAATATTCTGTTGCATCAATTGTTGTAGGCATGTTAGCGCCTTCACATACTGCTTTACATCCGTTCGCTACTAACTGCTTTGCATCATCAATGAGCAATTCATTCTGTGTCGCACATGGAAGTGCGATATCACACTTAATCTGCCATACGCCACGTCCTTCGTGATATTCAGCGGAAGGTCTTGCCTCAGCATATGCTGTAAGTCTTTCTCTTTTAACTTCCTTGATTTCCTTAAGAAGTTCTACATCAATTCCTTCCGGATCATAAATCCATCCCGTGGAATCGGAACATGTTACACACTTAGCACCCATCTGATGTGCTTTCTGAATTGCATAAATGGCAACATTGCCTGCACCTGAAGCAACACAAGTCTTACCTTCCATGGATTCACCGTGATCTTTCATTAATTCTTCGGTAATGTAGAGTAATCCATAACCTGTGGCTTCTGTTCTTACCAAAGAACCACCGTATGTAAGTCCTTTTCCTGTCAAAACTCCCTCATATAAACCACGGATTCTCTTGTACTGTCCAAACATATAACCGATTTCTCTTGCACCTGTACCGATGTCGCCGGCCGGAACGTCAGTGTCGGCACCAATATACTTGCAAAGCTCTGTCATAAAGCTCTGGCAGAATGCCATAACTTCTCTGTCTGATTTGCCCTTAGGATCAAAATCTGAACCACCTTTGCCACCGCCAATCGGAAGACCTGTAAGTGAGTTCTTGAAAATCTGTTCAAATCCTAAGAATTTGATAATCCCAAGATTTACGGATGGGTGAAGTCTTAAGCCACCCTTGTAAGGTCCAATTGCTGAGTTAAACTGAACTCTGTAACCTGTGTTCACCTGTACCTGTCCCTTATCGTCTACCCAAGGAACTCTGAACTTAAACTGTCTTTCCGGTTCACAGATTCTTTCCAACAATGCTTCCTTTCTATATTTTTCTTCGTTTGCATCAATTACAGGTCTCAGAGAATCAAGTACCTCTTCCACTGCCTGTAAGAATTCCGGTTCACTGGCATTTTTTGCCTTTACCTTTGCCAAAACCTCGTCTACATATGACATTTTCGCTCCTCCTTAATATATTTTACTTAATCTCATGTACTAAATTTATACATAAGTCCGTAGCCCTTAACAAACACCTTATCACTTTAGCACACTAAAGAAAATTATATTATAAAATATTAATTTTATCAACCTTCGGTGTCTTTAAACTTAATTTTGTAAGGCAAATATTGAAAAAACCTAATTTTATTAAGGCGGCGCAGAAAATCCAAAACCCTGTTTTTTCTTTTCCTTTTTTGTCACATTATTATCCCGAATTTTTTATTTCGAATTTTCTTATTGCATTTTTGACTTGAAAATGAGCGAAGCAAGATACCCAAAGATGAGAGCACCTGAAATACCGACTGCACCGGCTGTAAATCCCCCTTTAAAAAGTCCTAACACACCGGATTCATTGATAGCATCTCGCATGCCTTTCCACAAATTATTTCCAAATCCCAAAAGAGGAACCGTGGCGCCACAGCCTGCCCATTCTGCAAATGGTTCGTATATCCCAACAGCTCCCAGCAAAACACCCAGGCACACCAGACAAACCATAATTCTTCCCGGCGTAACCTTCGTCTTATCAATAACAATCTGAACAAGAGCACAAATTGCTCCGCCAACCAAAAAAGCTTTTACAAATACCATGCTTTTCCCCCTTTTTTAATTTGATTCTATCATAACACAATGTGCAATTCCCGGAACACTATTTCCCTCATTAAAACTCACAGGGGACATCAATGCCCCGGTAGGAATAAACAAAATTTTCTTAAATGCCTTTTTTTTCAACTGCTTAAAAACATATCCGGTAAGCACAGTTGCTGAACATCCGCATCCGCTTCCACCCGCATGGGTATCCTGCGTTCCCGCATCAAACATTTCGATTCCACAATCCATATGAACCCCGGAAATGTCATAACCTTTTTCCTTTAACAAATCAAACAAAATTGTCTTCCCCACAATCCCCAGATCTCCCGTGATAATTTTGTCATAATCCTGTGGGGTGGAATTAAAATCCTGAAAATGTCTATATATGACATCCGCTGCTGCCGGCGCCATACATGCTCCCATATTCTGAGCATCTTTCACACCATAATCCACAATTCTTCCGGTTGTAATTCCTGTTATTCTGGCAAATCCCTTTTTATTTCCTATGATTACCGCACCGCAACCGGTAACTGTCCATGTTGCGGAATATGGGCGCTGATTTCCATATGCCAGAGGAAACCGAAACTGTTTTTCCGCGCTGGCGAAATGGCTGGAAGCTATGGCGATAACATGATCGGCATTTCCTGCCTCCACGGTCATTGCTGCAAGACTTAACGCCTCTCCCATTGTAGAACACGCTCCATACAATCCGAAAAAAGGGATCTCAAACTCCAAAATTCCAAAAGTTGTGGCTATTAACTGTCCCAACAAATCTCCCGCAAAAATATATCTTATATCCTCTTTGCTCATATTAGATTTAAAAAGTACCTTCTGTATTGCTTCCTTTTGCAAAAGGCTTTCTGCTTCTTCCCATGTCTCCTGTCCAAGCATCGGATCCTGTTCCACCACGTCAAATAATTTTCCTAACGGTCCTTCTCCCTCTTTTTGCCCAACAATGGAAGCGCCTTCTAT
>CALWNA010000266.1 GCA_944382505.1 uncultured Lachnospiraceae bacterium | reverse complement strand
CAAAAGCGTTAATGTATTGTCTCTGACATGCCATTCTCCGAAGATTATCATTCAGCAGGGATGTATCTCTGTATCTTACAAATTCTTCTGCCAAATCTCCTTTGATAGTGATTTGCTGTCCCTTGGTAAAACTGCCGAAAGTGTATTCAGGAGTTAGAGTAACACCACCGATATCATCATTTAATATCTTTATGGCTGATAAGTCAATCGCATAATATGAATTAATCGGAATATTATATATTAAACGTTCTACGGCGGTAACCTGATTCTCCGCACTTAATTTTTCACCGTCACCATACGCATATGCCAGACAGAGCTGCCCCGGAGATGTATCATAGTAATTTCCTTCTACATCATAGCGGCTGATATCTGTTATTGTGTCACGGTTCAGACAAAGAACGCGCAGCTTTCCGTTGGTTGTATTGTATGTGAGCAAATATAATGCATCGGCACGCCCTGTGGTGAATTCTTCTTTATTATTGTTGAGATATTCGTTATCAATACCCATAAACAATATAGTGGCAATATCCCTGTTAAACTGATAAGAATGTCCGTTGTAATATATGATGTTTCCGCCATTTTCGTATTCAATTCCATCCGGTACGCTTACGTTTAAATTGTCATAATTTAAAAGCGTCTGTTTTCCCTTATAGCGTATAATAAAAAATGCGGATATAATGCCAAGAATCAGGCACAGTAAAAATAATAATATGCCGACAAAAACTTTTTTCTTTTTGCTCCATTTCTTTTTGTCAGATGCTTTTTCATTTTTTTTATTGGAATGATGTGAGTGACTGTGGTGGCGGTGATGACGGTGATGACGGTAATTGTCCTCAACTGTGTCCCAGTCCACATCAAATCCCTGTGAGTTGTCTTTATCAATAATCACATTGTTGGATTGTGAATGTTGCTTTTCTGTCTGTTTATCAGGAACAAACTCAATGTTATCATATAAATTATCACTCTGTTTGCTCATCTTTGGTTAAAACCCCCTGTACTAAGTATCGTGTATTGTCAGCACCGTTTGTGCAGGTACTAAGTGTTAAAATCTTACTGTTTAAATCAAGTTCAACCTTACGCGTGTTTTTGGTAACGGAATCAGGATTTAATGTATAATTAAAATAGTTCATTAAGATTTTATCATCCGTAAAATCAAAAGAATTAAGAATATGTCTGTCATCATACACATATGCGGCATAAATTTTGTACGTTAATTTGTGATATGGCATATATATATACATATATTTATTTTCTTTAAAAAAATCTTTGTCTTCAAATTTGTGAAGCGTAGCAAACATGGAACCATTCTGCATATTATGACCGTAAAGAAGCGTCACCGGATCAGAAAAGTCTTTTGCCGTCTGTTTTTCGCTATATATTGTACCTGCAAATTCATATTCTTTTTTTATGTTATGATCCAAATAAAAATCGTCGGATTCATTTTCGGATGCCTGTGCCACTGCATAATCTACATTGGTGTTTGGAATATAAATCCAGGCGTAAACATCGGAATTATCTTCCTGAAGCTGATTCCAGTCAATGTTATGATTTTCGGCATTCATCACTTGTTCTGTCGAAGTTTGTATTGTATCATTGTTAATATATTGCGTACTATCATTATCGCTGCAAAAATAAACAACAATGTACGCAATTGCAATGATGCAGACAATCATGGAGATTCCCAGAAGAGTTCCCCATAGAAGCTTCCTTTTTTTCATTCATATGACCTCTTTCCGTAATAAAAGTCATAATTAGTATATTATTTATATAATAATATGTCAAAGCATAAAAGAAAATAAATATTTGCACTTTGGAAATATATATTTGCACTTTGGAAATATATATGATATAAATAGTTAGTGTTGAAAACATATGGGCAGATTCCCGAGTGGCCAAAGGGGACAGACTGTAAATCTGCTGGCACTGCCTTCGAAGGTTCGAATCCTTCTCTGCCCATTATATTTCAATATGCCGGCGTGGCGGAACTGGCAGACGCGCAGGACTTAAAATCCTGTTGTGGCAACACAGTACCGGTTCGATTCCGGTCGCCGGCAGGTGGTGAATAAGGAAGATGTTGAGAAAATCAGCATTTTCCTTTTTTCTTTTTAAGAAACGGATTAGAAAATTTTCGAAACCTTCGCATCATATGACAGGAATGTCTGTGAACATTGACATCTTTCGTGATATTTGTTAACATGAAAACGCAAATGTGATAATAAAAAAGTAACATGTGAAAAGTGGCTATTACCGGCTATGCAGCTTGTATAAGGCAGAAGAATGGAGATTATTATGAAAATTGGTTTTGGGTGTGATCATGCAGCAATTGATTTGAAAAATGAGTTGATTGAATACATGTCAAACAAAGGATATGATTGTGTCGATTATGGTACCGGCTATGACGAAAATGGCGAAGTCATAAAGTGCGATTATCCCGCCAAAGGACGCCAGGTAGGAGAGGCTGTTGTAAAAGGAGACGTAGAATACGGTGTTTTGATATGCGGAACAGGCATTGGGATTTCAATGTCCGCAAATAAAGTTCCCGGAGTTCGGGCTGCCGTATGCAGTGAGCCATATTCGGCAAGATTGACAAAGCAACATAATAATGCAAACATTATTGCATTTGGTGCAAGAGTCGTCGGAACAGAGCTTGCAAAAATGATTCTCGATGAATTTTTTGGAGCAGAGTTCGAGGGAGGCAGACATCAGCGAAGGGTTGATATGATTTCGGATATTGAAAAAGATTATATGAAATAAAGAGCTGGTCTTTTTTAACCGGAAAACAATTTTTACAAATAATAATAAAGGGTAAATAATAAAAACATAGAAACAAATGGTAAAGATAAAAGAAGTAAAAAACAGACGGGACCTGAGAATTTTTGCAGGTTTCAATGAAAAAATGTATAGAAATGTACCTCAGGCAATACCTGATCTTATTTCAGATGAAATGGCAAATTTCATGCCAAAGAAGAATCCGGCCTTTGTGTACGCAGAATCCAGGCAGTTTTTGGCATATAAAGATGGGAAATGTGTGGGTAGAATTGGTGCCATTATAAGTCATAAGGCGAATGAAAAGTGGAACAGAAAAAGGATAAGATTTACCCGCGTGGATTTTATTGATGATTTTGAGGTTTCTTCCGCATTGTTTAAAGCGGTTGAGGATTGGGGGCGTGAAAGAGGACTTACGGAAATTCATGGGCCAATAGGATTTTGTGATTTAGACCAGGAAGGTATGCTGATTGAGGGATTTGAATATAAGGGAATTTTCATAACGATTCATAATGCACCTTATTATAAAGAACATATGAAAAAATTGGGATATGTAAAATCTGTTGACTGGATTGAAAACAGAATCCATGTTCCGGAATCTGTTCCTCCGGTGTGGGAAAAAATTGCCAAAAGAGTTTTGGAAGAAAATAAGTTAAAAATGTTTTGGGCAAAAAACAGAAGAGAGTTAAAAAAATACATTCCACAGATTTTTGATGTAATTAATGATACTGCCAGGCATTTATATGGAGAAGTAGATTTAAGCAATGCTCAGATAAAAAAATATGTGGGTCAGTTTCTTCTTTTGGTCAACTGTAAATATGCGATAATGGTTATGGATAGCAATAATAAAATGATTGGTTTCGGTCTGGCGGTTCCATCCCTGGCAGATGCATCTAAAAAATCCAGAGGAAGACTTTTTCCGTTTGGGTGGGCCAGAATACTTTATGCGCCATATTCCAAACCGGATACACTGGAGCTTTTTTTGGTGGGAGTAAAGGATGCATATAAAAATAAAGGGGTTCCGGCAGTTCTGATTACCCAGGAAATGAGAGCAGCAATTGCCGATGGTATCAAATACGCAGAGACAGGCCCAATGCTTGAGAATAACATAAAAGTTCATTCAATGTGGAAACGGTTCGACAAGATACAGCACAGGCGCAGAAGGTGTTGGATTAAAAAGTTATAGTAAAAAAGAGAGTGTTGACAAACAATATCATTAAATGGTATTGAAGTGTTGACAGACCTCTCTTTTTTATATATAATTACTTTAATGCTTTAAAGCGTAACGGTTTAAAGTGAAACAAAAAAGTGGAGGGTAATTAAATGACAACAGAAATGATAATATGCGTTGCACTGTTAGTTGTATTTTTTTCTGTTATGATTTATGTGGGAATTTATACAAGAAAGCACGCAACGGACGTTAATGGATTTGTTCTCGGAGGACGTTCCGTAGGACCATGGCTTACTGCATTTGCTTTTGGAACATCTTATTTTTCCGCAGTTATCTTTGTGGGATATGCCGGACAGTTCGGATGGAGTTTCGGACTTGCATCTACATGGGCAGGATTGGGAAATGCATTTATCGGCTCCCTGCTTGCATGGAATGTTCTGGGAAGAAGAACAAGAATTATGACACAGCATCTTGATGCGAAGACAATGCCGGACTTTTTTGGAAAGAGATTTAACTCAACACCATTGAAAGTAGCAGCATCGGTTATTGTTTTTGTTTTCCTGATTCCTTATACAGCATCACTGTACAATGGGCTTTCCAGCTTGTTTGGTATTGCATTTGACATTCCTTACTGGGTAATCATTGCAGTAATGGCAGTGCTTACAGGAGTTTACGTAATATTCGGCGGCTATATGGCGACAGCCATTAACGATTTTATTCAGGGTATTATAATGTTATTTGGTATCTGCGTAGTAATTGGTGCAGTTCTTTCCGACAATGGTGGGCTGGTAAATGCAATGCAGAAGCTTTCGGATGTTCCGGCAGAGGGCTGGACGGGAGGTGCATTTACCTCATTTTTTGGACCTGATCCACTGGCATTGTTGTTTGTAGTGATTCTAACATCGCTTGGCACATGGGGATTACCGCAGATGGTTGGAAAATTCTATGCAATTAAAAGTGAAAAAGATATCCATAAAGGAACGGTTATTTCCACAGTATTTGCAATTATTGTTGCCGGCGGATGTTATTTTCTTGGAGGTTTCGGAAGGCTTTATGCGGACGAGGTTTCTTATCAGTCAGATGGAGTGACACCGTTATTTGATACAATTGTCCCTTCAATGCTTAAGACACTGCCGATATTGGTTATTGCGGTTGTAATTGTATTGGTATTGTCAGCATCTATGTCAACGCTTTCTTCTCTGGTTCTGGCATCAAGTTCAACATTTACGCTTGATTTGATACGACCGGCTTCTAAAAAAGGAATGACAGAAAAGAAACAGGTAATGGTAATGAGAATATTTATTGTATTTTTCATTATCATATCCGCGGTGATAGCTATATTTAAAGATGCTCATCCGGAAGTAACCTTTATTGCACAGATGATGGGGGTATCGTGGGGAGCACTGGCAGGAGCGTTTCTTGCACCATTTTTATATGGACTGTACTGGAAAGGTGTGACAAAGGCATCTTGTGTTATATGTTTTATCTGGGGATGCGGAATCGCGGTATTCCAGCTGATAATTTCTCTCTGGGGAATTGATATTTCGGGTTGGGGTTCATTTTTAAGTTATATTTTTGCTTCCTCTGTTCGTTCCGGCGTTATAGCGATGATAGGCGGTCTTATTATTATTCCGGTTGTCAGTCTGTTTACAAAGAAGCAGGATAAGGATGAAGTAGACAATATGTTTACATGTTATGAAGAAAAAGTCGAAGTTCCGGTAAAGGATTCTCTGGATTAAAAAATATATTGTCAGTCAAATGATTAAAAGGCTAAGCGGGCGGTGCCCGCTATAGAAATAAAAGTAAAATATATTCTATATATTAATAAAAAAGTTTTTACAAAAATAAGAGATGGAAAATTTTTTCATCTCTTATTTGCGTCTTTTATCATATGCAGGCTTGTGTTGACGAAAGAGATGCAATAAATTATAATTGTTTTTAAGACTTTAGAGCAAAGAACAGTGATTGCCCGACATATGATAATAGAGAAGATTTAAAATACATTTCTCTTATTACAGACTGTTTTTATTGCTTACAGAAATATAAATAAGAGAGGCAGGAGATTGATTTGAGTAATAAGAAGATTATGCTTGGCAATGAGGCGATTGCCCGAGGCGCTTATGAGGCAGGTGTTAAAGTTTCATCAGCTTATCCGGGTACACCGAGCACGGAAGTCAGCGAAAATATTGTTAAATATGAGGAGATTTATGCGGAATGGGCACCAAATGAAAAGGTAGCCACGGAGGTTGCTATAGGTGCATCCATGGCAGGTGTTCGTTCTATGACTATGATGAAGATGGTTGGTCTCAATGTGGCGGCAGATCCATTGTTTACAGCCGGTTATATTGGAGTAAACGGAGGTATGGTCTTAGTAGTCGCAGATGATCCGGGTATCTACAGCTCCCAGAATGAGCAGGACACGAGAATGATTGCCCGTGGAGCCATGGTCCCTGTAGTAGAACCATCGGACAGTGAAGAGGCGAGAGTTTTCACTAAGAAGGCTTATGAGCTTTCTGAAAAATATGACACTCCGGTTATTTTAAGAACGACCACGAGACTTGCACATTCCCAGGGCATTGTCAATCTGGAAGAAAGAGTGGAAGTAGATGACAAGGCGTATGAGAGAAATATAGCAAAGAATGTTATGATGCCGGGAAATGCGATTAAGCGTCACGTATTTGTTGAGGAACGTCTTAACAGAATGGCGGAAGATGCCAACACTCTTGACATCAATAAAGTAGAATATAAAGACACGAAGATAGGTGTTATTACAAGTGGTATTCCTTATCAGTACGTAAAGGAAGCACTTCCTGAAGCATCCGTGTTAAAGCTGGGACTGGTGCATCCGCTTCCAAAGAAGTTAATTAAGGAATTTGCATCAAAGGTAGACAGACTGATTATTTTTGAGGAGCTTGAGCCTGTTATTGAAGAGCAGGTAAGAGCTATGGGAATTGAATGTGACGGTAAAAATATCTTTACCGTTCAAGGTGAATATAGTGCCAATATGTTAAGAGAAGCTGTTCTCAAAGAAAAGGTAGAGTTGGAACAACCGGCGGAAGCTCCTGCCAGACCACCTATTCTTTGCCCGGGATGCCCTCACAGAGCTACATATTCAGTTCTTAAGAAAATGAAAATTCATGCGGCAGGTGATATCGGATGTTATACATTAGGTGCGGTCAACCCATTGGGTGTCGTTGATACAACAGTTTGTATGGGTTCAAGCATTTCTACCTTGCATGGAATGGAAAAAGCAAAAGGTAAAGATTACATAAAAAACTGGGTTGCGGTTATCGGTGACTCCACATTCCTTCATACAGGTGTAAATTCACTCATGAATATGGTTTATAACAAGGCGACCGGTACAGTTATTATTCTTGACAATTCCACAACCGGAATGACTGGACATCAGGATAATCCGGCTACCGGCAAGACTTTAAAAGGCGAGGAAGCACCTGTGATCTTGCTTGATGAACTCTGCAAAGGAATGGGTGTTAAGAATATAAGGATCGTTGACCCGTTTGACATTAAAAAATTTGAAGAGGTTGTTAAGGAAGAAGTTGAAAGAGACGAAGTTTCAGTAATTATAGCTCAGTCACCTTGCGCATTACTTAAATCATATGTTCCAAAAGGAAAGTGTGTGGCAGTTCCGGAAAAATGCAAGAAGTGTGGTTTGTGCTTGCAGTCAGGATGTCCTGCTATTACAAAGAACGAAGATGGCACAATTTCTATTGACCAGACGCTATGTAATGGTTGCGGACTTTGTATGAGCAACTGTCCATTTGGTGCAATTGAATTAAAAAAGAAGGGAGAGTAGTCATGGCAGAAACAAAGAATATTATGATTGTTGGTGTCGGAGGACAGGGAACGCTTCTGACAAGTAGAATTTTAGGCGGAATTACAGTGGCAGCAGGCTATGATGTTAAACTCTCAGAGGTTCACGGAATGGCACAGCGTGGCGGCAGCGTTGTTACATATGTGAGATATGGTGAAAATGTAGCCGAACCTATTGTGGAAGAAGGCCAAGCCGACGTGCTTATCGCTTTTGAAAGACTTGAGGCGTTGCGATATGCCCATTTTCTTAAAAAAGATGGAGTTATTATTGTTAACGACCAGAGAATAGACCCAATGCCGGTGGTAACAGGAGTGGCAAAATATCCGAAAGGAATTATAGAGGAATTAAAGAAGGGTCATAAGGTGATTTCAGTAGATGCTCAAAGAGAAGCATTGGATATAGGAAATTCAAGAGTGTTTAATGTGATAATACTGGGAGTTGCCGCAAAACATATGGATTTTCCAAAAGATAAGTGGATTGAGGTGATTAAGAACACAGTTCCACCAAAGACTATTGATATTAACGTAGCAGCTTTTGAGCGTGGTTATGAAATAGCATAAATATAATGGATAATGGAGTCGTTCACCGTGATGGCTCCATTTTATGTAATAGAAAATTCCTTTGAATTTCCTATTACATAAAAACGCTTCGTTATGGGTGCGCAGCTTGCGGAAAGGAACTTATCATTAAAATATTTATAGGTTAGGAGATTCAGATGATAATAGATATTCATACACACACGTTTCCTGACAAAATTGCCGGGAGCGCTATTGAAAATATGGAAAAGCATATTGCACAAGGTCAGGGCTTTGAAGTGAAATGTGCCAGAATACCTACATTTGAGGGGCTGTCAGAAAGCACAAAAAATGCAGGGATGGATTTGTCGGTAGTGTGTCCGGTGGCTACCAATGTGAGACAACCGGAAAAAATTAACAGTCTCTCGGTAAGGCTTAATGAAAAGATGGATGAGACGAGAGTTTTTAATTTTGGAGCCATTCATCCTGACTGCGAAAATTATAAGGACATTATCGATGAGATAGCAGTAATGGAATTAAAAGCAATAAAACTGCATCCTGATTATCAAAACACATTTTTTGATGATGAGAAGTATCTTAAAATTATTGATTATGCGGCAAATAAAGGTTTGGGAATTATTGTGCATGCAGGAGAAGATGTGGGACTGCCGGACACAATTCACTGTACACCGGATATGATACTTAACTTGTGGAAACATATTCAACCGGAAAAAATGATTTTGGCTCACATGGGCGGATGGAAAATGTGGGATGAAGTGGAAGAAAAAATTATAGGACTTCCGGTTTATCTCGATACTGCAGTTGTTTTAAATAGAAAGTTTCCGGTTAGGATGGATGATGAACAGTTTGTCAGAATGATAAGAAGACATGGGGTGGACAAGATACTATACGGAACAGACAGTCCTTGGTATAATCAGAGTCAGGCGCTGGAAGATTTTGAGCGTGCAGGATTGAGTGAAGGGGAGAAGAAAATGATTCTTGGAGAAAACGCCAACAAGCTGTTTAAGTTTTTTTAACGTATTGGGCATAAATGGCATGGGAACCAATTTGTCTGTACATAAATCACTTATTGTTGTATAGTCTGTAATTAAATTACTTGTGATATTGACTTATGGAGTCGGATTTTTTATAATAGTTTATGACTTTAAAGCGACAAAGTGTAGAAAAGAGGAATAAAAATGCCTATTACAGAAATATTGGAAAAAAATGCAAGAGAATTTGCAGACGATGTAGCTTTGGTGGAAATAAATCCCGAGATACAGGAAAAGAAGAGAGTTACGTGGAGAGAATATGAATTGATCCAGCCGGATTTGCATCAACATTATCGAAGAGAAATTACATGGCACGTATTTAACGAAAAGGCAAACCGTGTGGCAAATCTGCTTTTAAGCAGGGGGATCAGGAAAGGAGATAAGGTTGCGATTCTTATGATGAATTGTCTGGAATGGCTGCCTATTTATTTTGGTATCTTAAAAACCGGCGCCCTTGCAGTGCCGATGAATTTCCGTTTTGATGAGCATGAAATTAAATATTGTCTGGAACTTTCAGAGACAGACGTACTGTTTTTTGGGCCGGAATTTATCGGACGTCTGGAAGAGATTGTAGATGAAATAGATGAAAAACGAATCTTGTTTTACGTAGGCGGAGACTGCCCTACTTTTGCAGAGGATTACAATGATTTGGTTAACAATTGTTCTTCCTTATCTCCGGATATTAAGTTGACGGATGAAGATGATGCGGCTATTTACTTTTCATCAGGAACAACAGGTTTCCCGAAAGCTATTTTACATAATCACGAGAGTCTGATGCATGCGGCAAAGGTAGAGCAGAAGCATCATTCTCAGTCAAAGGATGATGTGTTTTTGTGCATACCGCCATTGTACCATACAGGGGCTAAGATGCATTGGTTTGGAAGTCTCCTTGTAGGAGGAAAGGCGGTTCTTTTAAAAGGTG
Organism: uncultured Lachnospiraceae bacterium; assembly: GCA_944382505.1. Lineage (GTDB taxonomy): Bacteria > Bacillota > Clostridia > Lachnospirales > Lachnospiraceae > Eubacterium_G. The sequence continues at coordinate 11,451 of CALWNA010000266.1, read as the reverse complement.
TTACACCAAAGACGATTTTAGAGACTGTTTCCAATGAGGGATGCACCATTGTGTGGCTGCTTGTTCCTTGGGCACAGGATATCCTTCTGGCATTAGACAGAGGTGAACTAAAATTAAAAGATTACAAATTAGACCAGTGGAGGCTGATGCATATCGGGGCGCAGCCGGTTCCTCAGAGTCTGATTAAAAAATGGAAAGAATATTTCTCGCACCATCAATATGATACGAATTACGGGCTCAGCGAGTCGATTGGACCGGGCTGCGTGCATTTAGGTGTAGAGAATATACATAAAGTTGGCGCAATTGGTGTTCCGGGCTATGGCTGGGAAGCGAAGATTGTTGACACCGACGGAAATGAAGTAAAACAGGGCGAAGTAGGCGAACTGATTGTTAAGGGACCGGGTGTAATGACCTGTTACTATAATGACGAAAAAGCTACTGCGGAAACGCTGAAAGCTGGATGGCTGTATACCGGCGATATGGCTGAGATGGATGAAGACGGATTTATTTATCTTGTTGACAGAAAGAAAGACGTTATTATCAGTGGTGGTGAAAATATATATCCTGTTCAGATTGAAAATTTCTTGAGCAAACATCCGAAGATTAAGGATGTAGCAGTAATCGGTCTTGCAGACCGGAGATTGGGAGAAATTTCGGCGGCAATTATTGAACTGAAGCCTGATGTGGAATGTACCGAGGACGAAATTAATGCATTTTGTAAGGAACTTCCGAGATATAAAAGACCAAGAAAGATTATTTTTACAAAAGTGCCTCGAAATGCCACAGGAAAGATTGAAAAACCGAAGCTTCGCGAAATGTACAACAGTGTGAATCTTGTGGAAGCGCAGAATAGAGCATAAACCGGCGGCATCGCGGATAATGGTCTGCAGGAAACGCCGGATGAAATCAATGAATGAGGGTGCGATAGAGAATTTGTAATGTAAATTGCGAAAAAATGTGAAAGATTGAATAAGCATTTTTTCTTACAAAGTGTTTTACCGAATTAAAATTCATATCGTAAAATCTCACAATTTTTAATCCCAAATGCCGCAAATTCTTCATTTGTCATATCATAAAAGTAGGAGTTTATTATTCTTGAGATTCCATTGTGAGCCACTAAAAGATATGTTTTTTCCCCGGCTTCTGATTGAATATCATCAAGCAGATTATAAATCCTCTGAGCCAGTTCCAGCATGGATTCTCCACCATCAAAATGATTGATGAAGTTTGCTTTTGCCTTTTGAAATTCTTTTCCATCTCTGGCGGTGGATTCGTATTTGCCAAAATTCTGCTCTTTCAGTCTCGGTTCCATACGCATTGGAATTCCTGTTACTTCGGATATATGTCTTGCGGTTTCTGATGCACGCACCAAAGGAGAATAAAGTATTTCGTCAATCGAAAGGTTTTGTTCTAAAATTTTCTGCCCCAGTTCTTCTGCCTGTTGATGCCCCAGAGCCGTCAGTTCAATATCTGTGGCTCCACAAATTTTATTTTCAACATTCCAGATGGTTTGTCCATGTCTTGTAAAATAAACATATCCCATAGTTGTTCATGTCCTTTCTTTCACAGTCCTTTGGTATCATTATAAAAATAGTCAGAATTGGAAGTCAACAGTAAAAACGTATAATAACGGGTGCTTTTAATGTTTGATTTCAAAGTATTTTTATAATTATAATTGTATTGACATTCATACGACAAAATTATATAGTAAAAAGAATTGAAGTTGCTAAACTTTATGTTTCATATGACAAAACTTTTTAGAGCGTTGAGCAAAGAGGGTAAAAGGAGAATGGATATAGGCAATAAAATAAAGGAAATGAGGGTTCAGAAAGGTCTGACGCAGGAAGAACTGGCGGACCGGGCAGAGTTGACGAAGGGATTTATCTCTCAGGTGGAAAGAAACCACACATCTCCGTCTATCGCCACACTGATGGATATATTGCAGTGTCTTGGCACGGACTTAAAACATTTCTTTGGTGAGGATGAAGATACGCAGGTAGTTTTTACAAAGAAAGATTATTTTGAAAAAGAAGATACGGAATTGAAAAATACGATTCAGTGGATTGTACCCAATGCGCAAAAGAATCTGATGGAACCGATTCTGTTGACGCTGGAGCCGGGAGGAAAAACAGATACGTGTATTCCGCATGAAGGAGAAATATTCGGATTTGTGATGTCCGGAACAGTGAAAATTGTTGTGGGAAACAGAGAGTGTCGGGCAAAAAAAGGTGAATCCTTTTATTATGCGGCAAATTATGAGCATCATTTGGAATCAGAGAAAGGTGCCAAAGTGTTATGGGTAAGCGGACCTCCTGCATTTTAAATTTTCAATCAGAGAAAGGATAGCTTATAAATCAAAGCGTTCTTCAGAATAAATACAGGGATATAATACAATTCTACAAATAGAAATAAGACCGGAAGTGCAGGACTTCCATATGTCAAAAAAGATATATGGGGGAAGAACACTCCGGTCTTATTTTCATAGAAAGAATGCCGACATTATAGCTTTATTTTCTTTACATTACTATATTTGCTATAAATTTTCTTTTTATTTTCGGTAGTATAAGCGCGCATTCTTACATAATATTTTTTGTTCTTTTTTAGATTTGAAATAACTTTTGAAGTTTTTGATTTTTTCGCAATTCTGATTTTTCGCGGTTTTTTGAATTTTTTTGTTGTGGATACACAAATCTGATAACCGGAAGCTTTTTTTATTTTCGTCCAGGTTATCTTTATTTTTTTCTTTCCAACCTTTTTCAGCGACCGGATAACCGGTTTTTTCAGTTTTACTGTTTTGGTTGAAACTGCGGAGTTATCGGATTGATCAGATGCTACGGTTATTGTAACTTTTTTTGTGGCGCTCTCAAATATTCCTGACTTGTCAACGGATATCGTTATGACTGCCATGCCTGTGCCTTTTATTGTAACTTTGCCGTCGCTGTTGACAGATGCGACATTATTGTTGTCGGATTTGTATTGCAGAACTCCGGAACCGGTAGTCTGAGCATTCAAATAAAAATCTTTGTCAGTCGGAGTTTTGGTGTAAGATGATGCAACTCCGGTAATCTGCCTGGATTTTGTGTCGGTTTTGTACAACGCTTTTTGTACTGCTGTAAGAGGTTGAATAATTCCGTAACCGTAATATTTATCATATCCCTTTGTCCCTGCATCCAGGGCAGTAGATGTGATAATCTCGGCACACTGGGCAGCGGTGAGCGACGGATCTGCCTGAAATATCAGGGCAGCAACACCTGCGGCATAGGGAGCGGCAGAGCTGGTGGAACCGCCCGGAGCAGCAATGTCCATTCGGTCATTGTATGTGCAGTTTGCCTGTATAGAGTATGTTCCGTCTGAATATTTTAAAGAGGATACGGACAATACGTTTGTGTAGGAAGAAGGATAATGATATTCTTCTTTACCGGTATTACCTGCGGAAGCAACAACTAAAATACTGTTGCTCTCCTGCATGTAAATTTTGTTAATTGCATTTTCCAAATCTTCCTGATAAGTATCCCCGCCGTGGCTCATATTGATAACCCTGCAGTTTTTTTCGGCAGCATAGCGGATAGCCTCGATAATTGTATCCTGATAAGACTGCCAGGTTCCGTTCACATCCACTTTGATCAGATATAAATTACAATTGTAGGCAACTCCCGCACTGGAAAGATTGTTATTGCCGGCAGCTGCCAGAATTGTTGCAACACTTGTACCGTGCTCGCTGTCATACGTAATCTCATCAGCCCCTTCTCTTTTGGTAATTGCATTATAGCAGCCCTTAATATTTGCTTTAAGCTCCGGATGATTTACATTGAAATCACTGTCCAGAACAGCCACATTTACCCCTTCTCCCGTGGCATAGTTCCAGGCAGTAAGTCCCGGTCCTGCAAGTCCCAGAGCAAAAATCTGAGGATATTTATTAAAATTTGTTGAATAATTTGATTCCGATATATCAGTGTCGTTGGTAAATCCGTCAAGGCGGTCATAAGAAACAGTGGAAATGCCGGCATTGAATACGACGCAGATGACGAAAACAGCACTGATAAATAGAAATACGCAGCGTTTCTTTAAATTCATAAAATATTCCTTTCCACAAAATATTAATCCGTTTATTTTTATTATAAAAATAGTTGGAACAGTCCGTCAATTACTTTGTTTAAATGGTTATGTGTTTTTCTATATTTTAATTGTTTTATATATTTCAATCATTTTGTAAGTTATTATTTGAATTATTTTATGTTTTTATATTGACAGGGTTAGCATAAAATTATATATTATTGAGGATTAGGGATACTAAACTTAAAGTTTAATATGAGAAAACTTCGAATGCGGATCCGGTGCAATTCTGTGTAAAGGAATTATGCACATTGTTTGAAAACATGGAAATACTTTTTTTCGGGAGGAAAAGTCGTGGCAAATACAATTATTGAATTAAAAAATATTAGCAAAAACTTTGAAGACCAGCAGGTTTTAAAGGGAATTGATTTAAATATTTATGAAAAAGAATTTCTCACGCTGCTGGGTCCCAGCGGATGTGGAAAAACTACCATATTAAGAATTATCGGAGGATTTGAAGAACCGAGCAGCGGTCAGGTTATGTTTTATGGTAACGACATTGCAAAGATTCCGCCTTATAAGAGAGAAGTAAACACGGTATTTCAGAAATATGCACTTTTTCCGTTTTTAAATGTATTTGACAATATAGCCTTTGGGCTCAACTTAAAGAAAACCGATAAAAAAATCATAAAAGAGAAAGTAAATAAAATGTTGGAACTGGTTGGTCTGAAAGGATATGAAAAGAGGGATGTCACCAGCCTTTCCGGTGGACAGCAACAGCGTGTAGCTATCGCAAGGGCATTGGTAAATGAGCCAAAGGTTTTGCTTTTAGATGAACCGCTGGGAGCGTTGGATGCAAAATTGCGTAAAGGAATGCAGAGTGAACTGAAAAAAATTCAGAAGGAAGTTGGCATTACTTTTGTTTTTGTGACACATGATCAGGAGGAAGCGTTGTCCATGTCAGATACAATTGTTGTAATGAATGATGGCGTTATTCAGCAGATTGGTACACCGATGGATGTTTATAATGAACCGCAGAACAGATTTGTGGCAAGTTTTATCGGCGAATCAAACATTATTCCGGGGAATATGTTAAAAGACTGCCTTGTGAAATTCGATGATGTGGAATGGGAATGTGTTGACAAAGGATTTAAGCAGAATGAAGATATCGAGGTGGTTTTAAGACCGGAAGATATGCATGTTGTTTCCCCGGAATCCGGGAAAGTTTCAGGAAATATTATTTCCAAAGTATTTATGGGCGTCCACTATGAATATCTGGTGAAGACAAAATACAGGAATTATAAAGTTCACACGACTGAGAATATAGAAGTCGGTAAACAGGTAGGATTGACAATCGATCCATTTGATATTCAGGTAATGCATACGATGGAGAATGAGAGATAAATTCAGAAAGCATTTTCATGGCACTGTGTTGTGCATACTGTGATATTTCAAAGCTGTCGTTTTATAAACGATGGCGGAATGGAGTTTATATATGAATCATTACAAAGGCTTAGTGAAACCTTACGTGCTGTGGTCCTTTATACTTATCGTATTACCACTGGCATTGATTATACTTTATTCGGTTACGACGGGAGATAATTCATTACTTACAATACATTTTACGTTAGAAAACTTTAAGAAGCTTTCAGACCCTGTTTATCTGAACGTATTTTTAAAGTCATTGCAGATAGGTCTTATTACAACCGGAGTGTGCCTGATACTGGCATATCCTATGGCATACATTATTTCAAAATTCCGTGATGATATACAGAATATTTTGATTCTGCTCGTAACAATCCCTATGTGGATTAATACATTGTTGCGGACATATGCATGGATCAGTCTGTTGGCTGACAATGGGATTATAAATTCTCTTTTAGAAGTTTTAGGATTGAATCGGGCAACCATGATGTATACGAATTTTTCTGTCATTATGGGATTGGTGTGTGACCTTCTGCCTTTTATGGTAATTCCAATTCACACATCTCTTACAAAGATGGATTATTCACTTGTGGAGGCAGCAGGTGATTTGGGAGCAAACAGATTTCAGACCTTTACAAAAGTCATATTGAAACTTTCCCTTCCGGGCGTAATTAACGGTGTAACACTGGTATTTCTTCTTTCTATTTCCAGCTTTGTAATACCGGTACTTTTAGGAGGACATCAGTTCGTATTGATTGGTAACCTGATAGAAAATCAATTTATTTCCGTAGGAGACTGGAATTTTGGAAGCGCAATTTCCGTAATTCTTGCCATGGCAATTTTACTGCTTATAGGATTCATGAAAAAAATTGATCCGGAAGATAATGGAGGTGAATCATGAAAAAGAAAATCTCCATAGGTTCAAAGCTTTACATAACATTGTGTTTTGTGTTTTTCTATCTGCCCATAGGGATAACCATGTTCTTTTCCTTCAATTCGTCAAAATCCCTGACGAAATTTACGGGATTTTCGCTTAGATGGTATAAGAAATTGTTTGAAGACCAGAACATTCTGTCTGCGGTCTATGTGTCCATAAGTATCGCGGTCATTGCAACGCTGATTTCCACAATTCTCGGAACAATGACGGCCATAGGACTGTCAAAAAGCAGAAAAGTATTAAAAGAATGGATTCTGAATGTCAATAACATGCCCATAATGAATCCCGATATTGTAACAGCAATTGGTCTGATGATTTTATTTACATCGGCAAGAATGGAGCGGGGATACATTACCATGCTTCTGGCGCATATCGCTTTTTGCACACCGTACGTTATCACAAGCGTTTATCCGAAAGTCCGTAGCATGGATCACAATCTGGCGGATGCGGCAATGGATCTTGGCGCTACACCATTCCAAGCGCTGACAAAGGTTATTATACCGATGCTGAAACCGGGCATTTATGCAGGAATGCTTCTTGCGTTTACAATGTCCCTGGATGACTTTGTTGTCTCTTATTTCGTTACAGGGAATGGTGTATCTAATATTTCTATTGTCGTATATAATATGACAAAGCGTACAAATCCTACAATTAACGCCTTGTCTACGCTGCTGATTCTTGCAGTAATTATTATTCTTGTGGTAGTGAATGTTATTCCTGCAGTGGCAAAAAAGAGAAGAAGCAGGGAAGTGGAGCTGGCAGGAGCCAAAAAGGGCACGACAAGAAAAATTGCTGCCGGGGCAGGAGTTGCAATAGTTTTAATGGTGGCAGTTATTTGCATTGTAAAATTTTCCACCATTTCATCAAAGCCTGTGCTTAGAGTGTTTAATGCAGGAGAATATGTGGACACAACATTGATTACCAGATTCGAAGAAGAAAATGATTGCCAGGTAGTGTATGAAACCTTTGACTCTAATGAATCAATGTATACAAAACTGCAAAGCGGTTCCCAATATGATATATTAGTGCCGTCGGATTATATGATTGAGAGACTGATACAGGAAGATTATCTTCAGGAAATAGATTGGGACAAAATATCGAATAAAGATGCGATTATTCCTTCATTATTTGATAACAGTTATGATCCAAACAATCAGTATACGGTCCCGTATTACTGGGGGGCTGTGGGGATTCTATATGATAGAACAGTTGTAGATGAGGAAGACCTGAAACAGGGCTGGGATATTTTACGTAATACAAAGTATCAAAATAAAATATATATGTATGATTCGGAAAGAGATTCTTTTATGGTGGCGCTGAAATCTCTCGGCTATTCCATGAATAGTGACAATAAAGAAGAACTGCAGGAAGCATATGAATGGTTGATTGAACAGCGACAGACCATGAATCCGGTCTATGTGGGAGATGATGTTATGGATAACATGATTTCAGGAAATAAAGCAATGGCGGTTGTCTATTCCGGTGATGGCGCTTATATCATTTCTGAAAATGATGATATGGACTTTTTTATACCGGAACAGGGAACCAACGTGTGGACCGACGCAATGGTCATAACAAAAGACTGTCTGAATACGGAACTGGCACATAAATATATTGACTTTTTCCTTCAGGAAGATGTGGCAATTCAGAATACGGAATATATTGGTTATGACAGTGCGGTACAATCTGTCTATGAATATTTCCGTGATGTGGAATACAAGGGGAATCCGGCATGCGCACCGGATTTGTCAAATAAAAAGAATGAAGAATTTTATAATCAGGAGCAGGATATTAAGTCTTATACTGCAAATTTATGGACAAAAGTAAAGTCTCATTAAAAAATCCGCCGATGTCAGGCAACGTTATTTTAATTCGATAACATGTTATGGCAAGGCGGATTTTTTTTATGGTATAATTTTTATATTGTTTAGGCCGGAATATATGAGATGTGAATTTTTTGGCGACGGGAAGATTGAAAGGTTGGATTTTTATCTGTTATCGGATAAGGAGGCAACATGAAAAATTTATTGAAAAAGATTGGGGCGGCAGTTTTATGCGGGGTAATGATTTTGACCATGACAAATCCCGGTAAAGCGACAATAAAAGCGAGTGCAAATGAAAATTTACGACAGAGTGTAGTGACAGATTTTCGTTACGATTATGCTTTTAATACACCGGGATATGCTGCAGGAACTATTAGAATTTCCGCGACAGAAGATGGAATTTACAGACTATTTTGGGGTGACGGAAATGGCAATAAGTTAAAGAAAAACGGACATGATTACACATGTCTTGCCAAAGTCGTTGTAAAGAATCAAAGCGGTTCATACAATTTAATCCTGGATTATCTTGCGATTCCGGAAGGAGCGAAAGAAATTCTTGTTTACAGACACGATAATCTGGTATACACGTATACTGTACCGGAAGAAAGACTCTTTAAACAGGATGGCGCAGGATATACTTTTGGAGCGGTTTCTGATTTATATTATGAGAAATATAGTGAAGCAGACAATGCGTTTAATAATGCACTTGATTTTCTGGAAGGAGTCGGGATTGACTTTGTAGGTGTAGCAGGAGACATTACAAACGCGGGCGAGCAGAGCGCTTTCGACAAATATAATGCGGCGTTGGCAAAGCATGGAAATATGACTGTACTGGCTTGCACAGGAAACAATGATTCAAAATCTGAATTTAAGAATACGGAAACCACTCTTTTGGAAACGCCTATAAAACGTTGGAATGATTCCATTACAAGCAGTTATTTTACATTGAATAACGATGGTACAGTTGACAGCAAATTAGACAACCATCAAATCCTTTCGGTAAGTGGCTTGGAAAATCCGATTACTGTTCAATATAGAACAGAGGCAGGCGAAACTGTTGCAAGCGAAACAATCCCCGGACTTGATTTTGTCACAGAGGCAGGAGGAAATATTTTTATTTTCTTAAATGAACTGGCTAAGACCGGTCCGGATTATGATTATAAGAATTTAGTTTCAAGTAAGCAGTTGGACTGGCTGGAAGAACAGGTAGATAAGTACCAGGATAAGAATATATTTTTATTTTTCCACCAGAATCTGCATGTGGATACGTTGGATAATGACAATGAAAACCAATTTCACCATAATACAGGGGATGTTGAGACAACAGATCCTATAACAGGGGGAACGAATTCGGTAGGTTATGATTTCCATGACTATGTAACAAACTCAAAAGGTCACACAATCAGAAATATATTGAAAAACAACAGCAATGTAACTTTTATATCAGGACATACTCAGTGGATGTATGAACTCCAAAGTATTTATTCAGCACTCAACATCGGATTGTGGAAAAATGGTGCAGGTGGAACGATGATCCACTTATCAAGCGTTACTTGCCCTACATTTAAAAAGAAAGATAGCACAACAGTTACAAACATGAACGGAAAGGCATCTGAGGGCACAACAGTAACGGTGTATGATGACAGCATTATTTATAACGGAGTGGATTTTTATAACGAACAATATGAGGCATATGCTACATACATTACACCTGTAAGTGGCAGGACAGAATATGCCCCTGTAAAAAATACAAATTATGTTAAAGCCTATGATTGCCTTGATGCAGCGGATTATCCTGAGCCTGAGGATATGACGGAAGAGGAGCTTATTAAGTCAGGTTATAATCTGGTTTATGGTTGTGAATATACACAGAGCAGCGTTGGCAATGAAAATACGGAAGGCGCATTGACAAATGGTGTTATTACAGGCAGTAAGGCAACGACCCAGTGGGGTTCGGCGGATAATCAGGAGTTTATAATTACCCTTGATGAACCGCAGGATGTAAGTAATATAGATTATGGAAAAATATACTTTAATTCTGCCAACACATATGCATCAAAGTATAGTGTTCTTATTTCCAATGACGGGAAAAACTATGAGACAATTGGTTCTTATACAGGAAGAACTCTTAAAGATACCAATCTTGAATTTGATACAAGTAATGTTGAAATTAGTGAATTTAAATATATCAAACTTTTATTAAATGATGGACAAAAAAACTATGGATATCAGATTGTTGAATTTGTATTGATAGGTAAAAATCCAATAGAATATGAAGTTATCGAAGACAGAAATTCTCTGGTTATGTCATCTTTAAAGAACATAGCTTTGTACAAAAACGTTGAGGTTTCTTCAACCTATGCAAATGAAGGTTCTGATCCCACAGTGTTAACAAACGGAAAGAGAGACAAATATTGGTCTTCGGATAGAGATAATACACTTACATCGGATTATATTATTATAGATTTGGGCAAATATTATATGGCTGACACAATTGAGGAAGTGTTGGTTAATTTTAAGAATGAGGCAACTTGTTGTAAGAACTATACGATTGAGTTTTCGGCAGATGGAAGTAGCTTCTATGAGGTGGCAAGAACGAAGGCTGCTTCATGGGAACTTCTTCAGAAGAAAGCTGACAGATATGGTTATGTGGTAACAAAATTAGAAAATATAGGTTATGATGAAATCCGATATGTAAAAATTAATTTGAATGGTCATAATGGCTATGGATTCCAAATTTATGAAGTGGCAGTTATTGGAGGGACGGCTGTTGCCGAACCGGTTGCTCTAAGCTCAAGTCAAATTGTACTTACAGACAGTGTGGATAATGAAATAGGTGTTTTTATTAATGAAAATGCAAGTCAGAAAGCGTTGGGGCAGGTTTATAATATTTATGTAGATAATGAACTTGTTTCAGAAAATGTTGCGGCAGGGAATTACACATATGCAGCAGAGAGGGGAAATCATCAGGTGGCGATAGAGGCTGTTCTTGGCAAACGGATTTCTTCAAGAACAACAAAGAATATAATTGTAAAGAACCACCCAAAGGAAGCGCAGAATCTACAAGTATCATCAGAAGAACTTAATACAATTGTATTATCATTTGAAGCACCGGAGGAAGTGTTGGATGAACAGCAATATAATATCTATGTAAATGATGTCCTTGTAAAAGAGCATGTGGCAGCAGGAGAATATATACTGACCGGTATGGAT
>CALWNA010000265.1 GCA_944382505.1 uncultured Lachnospiraceae bacterium | reverse complement strand
GGATAATAATAATGTTAAAATTACAAATGCGTGTACAGTTATGCTGGCGGGAAATCCGGGGATAACGCATATTGTAAACAGTGCCGGTGACAGTGTCAGTACAGCCGGGGAAAGACAAGTTATTACAGAATATGCCAATAATGTTGCGGCGCCGGTCATCACTCCGGGAACCGGATTTTATTATAATGGTAAAGATGTAAATATAACAACCACTACACCTGAGGCCAAAATTATATATACAACAGATGGCACAGAACCAAGTGAAAGCAATGGGGTAGTGTTTACAGAACCTTTCAGACTGGAAGAAGGAATGCATACGGTAAAGGCCATAGCAGTGAAAGAGGGATTGACGAATTCCTATGTTACGACAGAAGCAATTAATATTGGAGATGCGTTATATGGTAAAAAAGCCACGGCGTCATCAAACACAAACAGTGCGACAAATGCAATCGACGGTTCTATGGATACCCGCTGGCAGTCGGAGGCGGAGGATCCGCAGTGGCTTATGATAGATTTGGAAAAGGAATATGCGTTATCGTCATTTTATATATCTTGGGAAACGGCTGCCGGAAAGGACTATACAATTGAAGTGTCCAAGGATGGAAAATCATGGAGACCGGTTTATGAAGTTACAAATGGTGTACAGGCTCATACCATATACGATACTTTTGATGAGACGACTGCAAGATATGTAAGGGTAAATATAGAAACAAGGGCGACACAATATGGAGCATCTATATATGAATTTCAGGTCTATGGAAAGACGACAACTGAAATGGAACTGCCGGATGCACCCCTATATGTAAGCGCAGTCCCATCATCAGAAACAACAGCTACAATCAGTTGGGAAGAAGTGGATGAAGCTGAAAGCTATAACATTTACAGGGCGGTTGGAACTACCGGCGGGTATAAACAGATAAATACAACGCCGATAACTGAGACAAGTTTCGTGGATACAAATCTTTCGGATAATATATATTTATATAAGATAACTGCCGTTAATTCTGCCGGTGAATCAATAAAAAGCAACAGCTATGCGACAGTTAATTTGTCGAAAGAGGATGAAATACAGAGACCGATTGAGACAGCTAATCCAGAGGATGATGTATATGTAAGAAATATTGCAAGGGCCTCGGTTGTTCATGTGAATGAAAAAGGATATTTATACACAGGATACCCAATACAACCGGATATATCGGTATTGTATGCAGGAAAGGAACTGGCTCAGGGGGTAGACTACACCGTTACATATACGAATAATATTTATCCGGGGACAGCAACATTAACGATAAGCGGTAAGGGAAAATACGGCGGTGAAAAAAATAATCGAATTTGAAATAATAGCGTCTGATATTCCGGTGGTTAAACCGGTAGAAACTACGAAAAATTCTGATAATAACATAGCAATTGAAGGTGGAGGCACCACAGCTAAGAATAGTAGTGAGGCTGGTGTAAAAGCTCCGGCAAAGGGACAGATTAAAAAAATTAATGTCAAGAAGATATCCGTAAAGAAAGTGAAACTTTCACTTAAAAAGATTACTGGAGCCAGTGGTTATCAGATAGCCGTTTACAAAACGAAAAAAGCTGCTAAAAATAATAAGAAAGCTATCGTGAAAAAAATCGTTACAAAATGTAAAGTGACTATAAAATCAAAGAAACTTAAGAATAAGAAGAAGTTATATATCAGGGTCAGAGCCTATATTTTAGATACGAATGCAAACAAGATTTACGGCAAGTGGTCAAAGAGAAAGAAAGTGACAATAAAATAAGAAAGTAAAAGAAGAACGGAGATTTATTATGAACTTTAAAAGATTTGTTGTTGCTATGACAACGGTGGTATTGGTGGTTTCATCCGTACAGGTTAATTTTCATGTGAAAGCAGATGAAACACAGCCTTTGGGCGCCAATGTTGCATTAGGTAAAACTGTAATCGCAGCGAATGCAGATACGAATACCCCTAAAATTGTAGATGGAAACTTAACACAAGGATGGCAGCCGGCAGCAAACACACCAAATCCAGATGATGCAAATTATGATCCACAGGAGTGGATAATTGACTTGGAGAACGTATATACAATTGATAAGATTAAGCTTTATTGGCAATCAGCATGTGCTAAAAAATTTAACATCTATGTATCCGAAACGCTGGAAGAAGGAAGTTGGAAACTTGTTGCGACAGAAGAAAATGGTGTTGCAGGAACATCAACATATAATTTTAATGCCATAGGGGCAAGATATGTCAAATTGGATCTTCAATATAGAAGCGGAGGTTATGGATACTATCTTTATGAGGCGGAGGTTTACACAGTAGGCAGCACAGAAGCGGTGATGACAGAAAATATTGCGCTTAAGGCAACAGCGACAGCGTCAGCTGTCAGTGGAACCAACACAGCATCCAAAGCTATCGATGGAGATGAAAATACGAAATGGCAGGCATCTGATGAGGGAACAAATGAAGAAAAAGCAACGCAGAATATTACTTTGCGCTGGACAGAAAAACAGCATTTCAGCAGAGTGAATGTTGCCTGGAACAACGGCTATATGAAGGGATATAAATTGCAGATATCCGATGATGGAGAATTTTGGACGGATATTTATGAAGTTACCGATGGCGTGGCCGGAGAGACAAGAAACATTGTATTGGATGAGCCGGTCACTACAAAGTATCTTAGACTTCAGGGAGTCACATTTGGAGCATACTATTTTGAAATAAAGGAAATTCAGGTATTTGATGAGACAGATATAGATGTCGAAGACATTTTTATCAATAGAAGCTCAATGAAAATGAATCCTGATGAAGGGGTGTCGACAGGTCAGTTAGCAATAGCTATCAATCCATCAAATGCGGCGGATAAGAGGGTTACGTGGAAAACAGCAGATGAAAGTGTGGCGACAGTTGATGAAAATGGTCTGGTAACTGCTGTTGGTACCGGTGTTACTACAATCACAGTGTCATCTAATAGTAATCCAAATGTAACAGCAGAATGCCGTGTGGTGGTAGTCGGCAGTATGGAAAAATCGCAGGTTACAGCGTTGAAGGTGGAAGGAAAGAGAGATATTAATGTCTCGTGGACTGCAGTGGAAGGGGCTGTAAGTTATGTGTTGTATAAGAGAGTTCCCGGAGCGGAAGATACGATTATTTATGAGGGAACAGGTTTCGGTTACACAGATGAAGCTTTGGAACCGGGTACATATCGTTACTATGTAAAGGCAATGGCACCATTAGACAGTGATGTCTATGGAAATAGTACAAGTGAAGTGACAAAAGGAGTTGTCATTCCAATCGATGTAACAGGTGTGAAAATTTCCAAGGAAAAAACAACTATTTGTGTTGGCGATAGCGAACAACTTTCGGCAATCATAGCTCCCGACAACGCAACATATAAAGATGTTATTTGGTCATCGAACGATGAAAATGTGGCAACAGTTGATGTAAATGGTGTCGTCACAACGCTGAAAGAGGGGAATGCCATAATTACAGCTACAACAGTTGACGGAGAATTTACAGCAACCTGTGAGGTGGCGGCGGTTCCTGTAGACGCATTACTTGTCGTATTTGATAAAAGTGAATCTGCAACAGTTGAAATCAATAGTACAATTCAGTTATGTGCTGTAATATTCCCTTCTAA
>CALWNA010000264.1 GCA_944382505.1 uncultured Lachnospiraceae bacterium | reverse complement strand
TAGTATTTGGCGAAATTACCACCGGGGCATCTAATGATATTGAGCAGGCTACAAAGCTGGCACGAGCTATGATTACCCGGTATGGCATGAGTGAAGAATTTGATATGGTAGCTATGGAAACGGTGTCAAATCAATATCTGGGTGGGGATTCATCCCTTGCCTGCTCTGCGGATACCCAGAAAGAAATCGATAAGAAAGTTGTTGAATGCGTAAAAAAGCAACATGAAAAGGCAAAACAAATTCTTTTAGAAAATCGGGAGAAACTGGATGAATTGGCAGGATTCCTTTACGAAAAAGAGACAATTACCGGGGAAGAATTTATGACAATCTTAAATGACAAAGGAGGTGTGAAGGCATGAGAAGACGTTCTGGTTTAGATTGGTTTGAATTGATTGTGGGAATTTTACTGGTGATATTTGGACTTTATACGTTTATCCATCCGGGAACAACATTGTTATGGATTGTAATTCTTTATGGTCTCATTGCTGTTATTACAGGCATTTCGGATATTGTGTTTTTTGCAAAGACGGAGCGGTACACCGGATTTGGACCAACAATTTCACTGATTTCGGGAATTTTTAGTATTATGGCAGGAATTATGTTGCTGGCATATCCGAATGCAGGGAAATGGATTATGGTACTTCTTATTCCTATTTGGTTTATAGCCCACTGTGTTTCAAGACTTTCGCA
This sequence comes from uncultured Lachnospiraceae bacterium, assembly GCA_944382505.1. Taxonomy (GTDB): domain Bacteria; phylum Bacillota; class Clostridia; order Lachnospirales; family Lachnospiraceae; genus Eubacterium_G. Next base: position 12,832 of record CALWNA010000264.1, on the reverse strand, counting down.
TCTTCATATAACACGGTTTATGTTGGGAAATTCTTATTATTACTTTACCCTGATTATAAACATTATGGGAATTGTTTTAGGATGTATGATGATTATCTGGCCGTCCATATCTCTTTTCTCAGCAGGCTTTTTGATTGGAGGGTATTTGATTTTAATGGGAATTGATAATATCGTTATGGCTGTCAGTGGTCCCAGCTTTTGAATGTTTTAAATATACCTTTCGGCAAAAGTTAGTATTGTAATTGAATCAAAGTTTATTAATTGGTATTTATGAGGACGATGCATTAAAATGATAAACAATCATTTTGCGCATTGCCCTCTTTTTTGTGTGGCTCGCGGAAAGGAACTTATGCTTACAAAACCGCTCGCGCGCAATGCTGCAAGGGGCACTTTGTTCTGTGAAAACAGGAAACGGAATGTATGTGATTGCGTTGAAAGATATGGTATAATCTTACAGTAGATTAAGAAAATTGAACTGAAAGGAAGAATGACAAAATGGAATGGAATTCATCGCTATATAACAGGAAGCACGACTTTGTTGCTGAATATGGCAAGGGGCTGTTGGAGTTTATACCGGATAAAAAAGAACAGACAATATTAGATTTGGGTTGCGGTACCGGTATATTGACAGCGCAATTAAACAATCTGGGAAGTAAAGTTGTAGGAATTGATAGTTCACGGAATATGATAGATGAAGCGAAGGAACAGTTTGGCGATATTGAATTTAAGGTGTGTGACGCACTGAATCTGCCTTATAAAGAAGAGTGGGATATTATTTTTTCAAATGCAGTTTTTCATTGGATAAGCGACCATGACATCTTATTAAAAAATATATACAGAGCATTAAAACCAAATGGAATGTTGATTTGCGAATTTGGTGCAAAGGGAAATATTGCCACAATAGAAAATGCTTTTGCAGATGCTTATCAGCGATGCGGATATGTCTATCCCCAAAAATTCAATTTTCCTACAGTGGAACAATTTGGTGAGTTATTAGAAAATAATGGTTTTATTATTGACAAAATTTATGATTATGACAGACCCACCGTATTGAAGGATGCAGAGCAGGGATTGTCAAACTGGATGAAATAATTTTTTGCCTCCGAATTAGCGGTAATGCCAAAAGACACACAGACTGCCGTTTTGGATGAGGTCGTTAAACAAACCAGAGAAACTCTTTGGAATGGAAAGGAATGGGTTGCTGATTATCGAAGACTGAGGGCGGTCGCAAAGAAGGGAAATACTTATGATTCGTAGCAGTGATATTATAAAAATTGCAATGCAACAGTCTGCATACGACTGTAATTGTAATGCCGAAGATTTTATGAAGAAAGAAAATGTTATAAATGAATCAGTTACAAATGCTAAGGCAAGAAAATACCTCAAGCTGCCGTTTATTTGCGATATGGTTTCCTATGGTACAAATATTGTTGCGTGTGGTCAGGCAAATCTGTTGCCGGATATTAAGCGTTTCATTGACAGCGTTCCGTCAATAGAAAATTGTTTTGAAACACCGGGACTGTATCCTTTGAATGATATATTAAGGAAAGCAGATGCAGAAATCTGTTTTATGGCAAATTATTTTCTTCCCGACGTAGAGACAGTGTTTCAGAGGAAGTTTCCGTGCAAATATGAGATAAGGTTGTTGGAACCTCCGGATTTTGAAAATTTATATCTTCCGGAATGGAAAAATGCACTATGTGCGGACAGAAAGCATTTGGATGTAATGGCGGTTGGTGCCTATGATGGTGATAAATTGGTGGGAATGGCAGGTTGTTCGGCGGATTGTGACAGAATGTGGCAGATAGGAATAGATGTATTACCGGAGTATAGGAAACAGGGGATTGCATCGGCAATTACAAACCGATTGGCGAGAGAAACTTTGGAAAGAGATATTGTGCCCTTTTATTGTGCGGCATGGTCAAATATAAAATCAATGAAAAATGCATTGCGCAGTGGCTTTAAACCGGGGTGGGTGGAAGTCACTGCCAAGCCGGTAGCATTTGTGGATGATATGATAGCCAAGAGGCAATAAATTAGATTTTACGGATACAGACCGCACTATGAAATGTATTTGAGCGATTCAAGAAGATGTCAGGAAAGCAAATCGCGGCCAGTAATCAGAAAGGATATGGATGAATGAAAAAACCAAAGATGATAATATTTGATTACGGACACACGTTACTTTATGAAATTGGACATAATACTGAAAACGGAAACAAAGAAATTTACAAATACATAAAAAAGAATCCTAGAAATATTTCTTTCTGTGCGTTTGACAAAATCATTACCGATACATGGGATAAACTGAAAGAATACCGTAATGGAATAGATATTAGAGAAAAAGACTTTTTGAGACTTGTATATGAATACATGGACATAGAATTATCGGTTTCTTTAGAGGAGGCTGAACGCATTATATGGAATGGAATCTCACAAGGGGATATTATGCCAAAAGCAGATAAAGTGCTTGATTACTTAAATGATAACAATATTAGAACCGGTGTAATTAGCAATATGTGTTGGTCAGGAAAATCACTGAAAGAAAGGTTTGATAGGTTGCTTCCAAATAACAGATTTGAGTTTGTGATGACTTCCGGAGATTATATATTAAAAAAACCGGACAGAATGTTGTTTGAAATAGCGTTAAATAAAGCAAAACTGAAATCGGAAGATGTATGGTATTGTGGAGACAGTATAAAAGCAGATATTTATGGAGCACATAGCGCAGGCATATTTCCGGTGCTCTACGAAGGCGAAACAGAAAAAGAAAAAAACCCTTTTGCAGGACAAAATGAGGGTTACAAGATTGATTTTGAATATTTAAGTATTAAAGACTGGGATGAATTGATTGAAAAATTGGAGGTTACAAAGGGAGGTAGAGAATGAAATGTTCAATTAGAAATAGTATATTTTAAGAATTAATAAAATATTAGAATTATTGTTTTTAGGAGGTGTCTCTATGAAAAAAATTGGTAGTTCAATAATGGTCATAGTGCTTATAGCAGCAATTACCACCACAGGAGTTATGGGGAAAAGTTCAAGCTTGAACAATTACAAGTGTAAAACAATGAGTGTATCAGGGAACTATTCTAAGGATATAAGTAAGAATTCATATAAGAAAATAATATCTTCTTATAAGCAATTAGAGAAAGTAAAAAAATATGTTAAGAAGAATTATAATTATTCCAAAAAGTATTTAAAGAAGTTAAACAAATATAACAAAAAATTTTTCAAAAAGAATGCGTTAATATTTGTAACAGAAAATGTTGATGTGAATGCTAAAACATATACAATGTCATCATTAGAAAAAAAGGATGATAAATTACTTATTAATATTGACAGAAGAAATACTCTTAAGGAAGGTCAATACACAACTGAAGAGATACAATATTGTGCAAATACGTATTTTATTAGTGTGAAAAATTTGAGTATAAAGAAAACAAAAAAAATTAAGGTCGTTTATAACGATGTTGAAAGTGATAATAACATGCAAGAAACAACTAAGTAAATAGACTAAAATTGATAAGATCATAAAAAATAGTATCACTGATAAGTAAAAAAAGATTTACATTAGTACAATTTGCGCGTGTGATGTTTTACAAACATATTTAGAATGGATACAGGATACCACTGAGAGTAGGTTCAAGATTATGACGGTAATAGTTTTAGATTACATAAATTAGTTTGATATACAAAAAGCCAAGATACCTATAATTCGGGAACTTTGGGAAATATGGCAATATTAAAGAAAGCATAAAACAGAAATAAAAAGACTAATAATTTGAGAGCGTCTTATCGCTATCAGATTATTAGTCTTTTATTTTTGGCAAAAAAGATGTTGAAGGTAGAATCTTGACTTTTGTGTAACACAAAAGTCTACAATGTAGCATATTTCATAAAACTACTTAATTTAAAGAAAGGAAGGGGTGCAATAAATGTATAATTTCATGTATTCAATTCCAACAAAAATAGCATTTGGAAAAGAAAATATTACCCGGCTTCCAAACTTTGTAAAAGAGTTTGGAGAAAAAGTGCTGTTGGTCTATGGCGGTGGGAGCATAAAGAAAAACGGTATTTATGATACGGTTGTCAATCTGCTGAAAGACAATGAAATTAAATATGTTGAGCTCTCAGGTGTAGAACCAAATCCAAGAATCAGCACGGTCCGCAGAGGTGTAGAATTGTGCAGAAAAGAAAATGTAGAAGTGGTTCTTCCCATTGGCGGTGGAAGTACCATTGATTGTGCTAAGGCGATAGCCGCAGCCTATTACTATGACAAAGATGCATGGGATATTGTACTGAATGACAGTCTGATAACAAAGGCGCTGCCCATAATATCCATACTTACTTTGGCGGCGACCGGATCTGAAATGGATATTTTTTCTGTAATTTCCAATGAGGAAACAAAAGATAAAATAGGTATCGGCTCCGAGCATCTGTTTCCGAAATATTCAATTATGATTCCCGAATATACATACAGTGTACCAAAATATCAAACAGCGGCAGGGACAGCCGATATCATGTCTCATATATTTGAAGTTTATCTAAATGGCAGAGAAGCGCCGGAAATTCAAAAGGGGTTTATGGAAAGCATGTTAAAAACATGTATAAAATACGGGCCGATTGCCTGTAAAGAGCCGGAAAATTATGAGGCAAGAGCAAATCTGATGTGGACTTCCAGTTGGGCAATCAATGGATTTATAAGTTGCGGAAATGAAGCACCGTGGCCATGTCATGCAATGGAACATCAGTTAAGTGCATATTATGATGTTACCCATGGACATGGGTTAGCAATTTTAACACCGGTCTGGATGGAATATATACTGAATGAAAAGACCGTGGAGATGTTTGCGGAATATGGGAAAAATGTTTTTGAAATCGATAAAAACTTAGACGCCATGGAAATCGCAAAACAGGCCATTGAGAAAACAAAAGAAGTATATCGGACAATGGAACTTTCCGATACGCTCCGTTCCATCGGAATAAACACAAAAGAAAATTTTGAAGCAATGGCAAAAAAAGCTGCTTTAGACGGATTGGAAAACTGTAATATTCCACTGAAGCAAAAAGATATTATTGAAATCTATAACAGATGTTTTTAAAAAATGACAGAAGATAAAAAAATTAAATTTGGAGGAAAAAAATGATTACCGCTAAAGATAGAAGACTGAATATCCATTACAGTGGAATTCAGGGAAGCTATTGGATATTGGCAGCAGTTTATTTCGTATTTTTAACTCCGATTCTTCAGGACAAGGGATTTGGCAATTATCAGATAGGAATTCTTCTGGCAATCAGGAGTTTGGCAACAATGATAAGCCAATTAACCCTGTCCGCCATCGCAGATAAATTCGCAGGAAAAATACCATTAAAATATATTCTTTCAATGGTTATCTGCGGCGGAATACTCGGAACTACAGTTTTTCTATGTCTGGCGGAAGGTTTTTTCGCCACCTGTATTCTATTCGTGTGGCTTGGGGCGACAGTATTTTGCATCGCGCCGCTTATGGATTCATTGGCAATGGAGTTTATAGACAGAGGCCGCAGACTGAATTATACCGCATGCAGAAGTATTGGATCTGTTACATGGGCATTTGCCTGTATTATTTTGGGATGGTTAATGCAGCGCGGGGGCGGAGATAGTTTGCTGATTGTCGAAATCGCATTTCTCGCATTATTATTTCTGGGCGTTTTTACAATGGAGACAATCATGCGGTTTGAAAATGATGAGGAAAGTATCAGAAAAACACAAGAAAAGTTTCCGGATAATAAATCCCATTCTATTTTATACCTGTTACGTACATATCCCAATTATACTTTATTTATCGTTGCATTTTTTCTATGTTATATGAGTTCGACAATATGCAATAATTTTCAGATTGATGTGATAACGTCTCTTGGAGGGGATAATACATGGCTGGGATATGCAGAATTTATTCTTGCGATTTCAGAGGTTCCGGTGATTCTGTTTTATAATCCTCTGAAGAAAAAGGTAGGATTATCGTGGATTTTAGTAATGGTCATGTTTTTTTGCACCATGAAAGTATTTTTCCAGAGTTTTGCACCAAATCTTACATGTCATTTAATTGCACAGATATTTGAAATGTTAGGATTTGGAATGTCATACTCCGCATCGTTACAGTTTGTTATGGCGACAGTGCCAATGGCAGATGCGGTTAAAGGTCAGGGAATGATCACCGTCGCGGGAACAGGACTTGGAAGCTGCGTTGCATCTTATCTTGGCGGAATCCTATATGACACCTTTAACTTAAATGTCATGCTGGCTGTGGGGGTTATCATCGGAATTTTTTCTGTTGCAGTAATGGCCATAGCGGTGTGGTATCCATGGAAATTAAAAAAAGCAGGGACAGAAAAATATATAACGATATCTTCGGAGTAAAATCCGAAATAATTAGTATATGAAACATATGAGGTTAGGAGGAGATTACAATGGACACAAAAGTAGAATTTTTGTATTTAAGCGAGGAAGACATGATGAATGCAGGAGTGCTCGATGCGGCACGCTGTGTGGATGTTATGGGAGAGGTAGTAACACTTTTAAATGAAAAAGATTATATTATGGGAGGAAAAGACCATAACTGTCACGGAATGATGTTGAATTTCCCTAAAAAGTCAGAGATACCCGGTTTTCCATTAAATGATTCGCGAGACCGACGCTTTATGGCAATGCCCGCCTATTTGGGGGGAAGATTTCATATGGCAGGGTTAAAATGGTATGGCTCAAACGGACGAAACACCGAGAAAGGCTTACCGCGTTCTGTATTAATGGTAACATTGAATGATGTTGAGACGGGACAGCCGGTTGCATATATGTCGGCAAATCTTTTGAGCGCAATGCGCACAGGTGCTATGCCGGGACTTGCTGCAAAATATCTGGCACCAAAAAATCCCAAAGTCGTTTCTCTTGTGGGACCGGGAGTTGTAAACAAAACATGTATTATGTGTTATCTCGCATTGTTTGATACGATAGATACGGTAAAAATCAAAGGAAGTTCTCCGGAGTCAAAAACTGCGAAAAAAATGAAAGAGTTTATTCATAAAGAATACCCACAGGTCAAAAACGTTGAGATTTGTGACACATTGGAGGAAGCGGTAAAAGACGCAGACATTATAAGCGAAGCGCTATCGACGGATCCAAAGAAAATTCCATGGTTTCAGCCGGAATGGTTCAAGAAAGGAGCATTAATTATCACCTCCGGCTCCATGCATATGGATGAGGATTACATGAATGATCATGTAACGAAAGTTGTTGACAATTATGCTATGTACGTTGATTACAATAAAGAGCTGGAAGAGGAGTTTGACGAAAACGGAAAACCGATGGTGCCTTGGTGTCCGGGCTGTGTATGGGCAAAAATGGTAGACAATGGAAAGATGGACAAAAACACGATTAAAACCCTGGGAGGTATCGTGCGTGGCATTAAAGAAGGAAGAACAGACAAGGACGAGCTTATTATTGTAAATGTGGGAGGTATGCCGATTCTTGATGTAGCCTGGGGATATGAATGTTATCAGAATGCATTGAAAAAAGGCATCGGAACAAAATTAAAAGTTTGGGACAGCCCTTTTATGGCATAGGAAAGAGGAGGATAATATGGACAGGATAAAAGAACATCCGATACTTGGTGTATCAGAGAAAAAAAAGGAAGTTATCTTTACATATAACGGAAAGGAATTAAAAGGCCTTGCGGGAGAACCAATCGCCGTGGCATTAAAGGCGGCAGGAGTTATGGTTCACCGATTTACAGCAAAAAGGCATGAGCCTCGTGGTGTGTTCTGTGCCATCGGAAGATGTACAGATTGTGTCATGATTGTAAACGGAAAACCAAATGTGAGAACCTGTATTACACCCCTTGAAGAGGGGATGGATGTCAGAACGCAATATGGTGTCGAAGATAAATGTACGTGGGAAAACTGATATTTCAAAATAATTTAAGGAAAGGAAGGAATGTCCGTAATAGGATACGGATATATGATTTATATGAAGATTGAAAGATACGATTTAATCATAGTGGGAGCCGGACCGGCGGGTCTTTCCGCAGCGATTGAAGCGGCGAAGACCGGAGTAAACGTTGTAGTGTTTGATGAAAATGCAAAGCCCGGCGGACAGTTATTTAAACAAATACATAAATTTTTCGGCTCCAAAGAGCATAAAGCAAAAATCCGTGGATTTAAAATCGGTGAGGAACTCTTAAAAGAAGCCAACGATCTGGGAGTAAAAGTCAAACTAAACGCTACCGTTGTGGGAATGTATGATGAACACGAGCTGACAGTCAGAATCGGTGATGAAGTCCGGCATTATAAAGGGGATGCCATTATTGTTGCCACAGGAGCCAGCGAAAATATGGTCACATTTAAAGGCTGGACCAAACCCGGTGTTATCGGAGCCGGAGCGGCCCAGACAATGATGAACCTTCATAATATAAAGCCGGGAAACCGTGTTTTGATGCTCGGTTCGGGAAATGTAGGACTTGTAGTAAGTTATCAGCTTTTACAGGCAGGCTGCGAGGTGGTTGCGCTGGTTGATGCGGCACCAAGAATCGGTGGTTACGGAGTTCATGCGGCAAAGGTTGCCAGATGTGGCGTTCCCTTCTATTTATCTCATACGATTATCGCAGCGGAAGGCGATGAGAAAGTCACAGGCGTAACAATCGGAGAAGTGGGAGCAGACTGGAAAATAAAGCCGGGAACAGAAAAGCATTTTGATGTGGATACAATATGCCTGGCAGTGGGCCTTTCCCCGATGTCACAGCTTTTAAAAAGTGTAGGATGTGAGATGATTGAGGATCCGCAAAAGGGGGGCGTTGTACCAAAGTGTAATGCGTATGGTGAAACGTCGATTCCAGGAATTTATGTCGCCGGAGATGTTTCGGGAATCGAAGAGGCAAGCTCGGCAATGATTGAAGGAAGAATTGCCGGAATTGCCGCGGCAGAATATTTAGGCTATTTAAATCCGGAGGACAGAGACAGGGAAGTTGCATTGAATGAAAAAGCGTTGGATACTTTGCGGCAGGGAATGTTCGCCCCGAAGAACAGAGGTAAGCTTTTAGATAAAACGGAAGAAGGAATAGACATATCAATGAATCTTCTCACAAAGGGCTATTTGGCTGAAGAAGAAATTGAGCGTTATCCCGGAGTGATTCATACGCAAGGAGTTCATCCGGTGATAGAATGCACACAGAATATTCCATGCAACCCATGTCAGGATTCCTGTCCAAAAGGATGTATTATGATTGGAAAAAATATTACTTCCCTTCCGGTTATCAACAAAAATAATAAATGCATCGGATGCGGAATGTGTGTGGCTTCATGTTCAGGTCAGGCAATTTTTCTTGTCAATGAACATGCCGGCGACGGATATGCTACTGTGACGATTCCTTATGAGTTCCTTCCACTGCCAAAAGTGGGAGAGAAAGGAAAAGGTCTCAGCAGAAGCGGTGAAGAAATTTGTGAGGCGGAAATCATAGAAGTGAAAAGCGTGCCGGCTTTTGATAACACAAGACTGGTAACAATGAAAGTTCCGGAAGATATGGCAATGAAGGCGAGATTCTATAAAGCCTTATAAGATGATTTGAAATAGTGGATAAAGGATGCTTTATGTAAGGAGGTTTTCTATGAAAGTAATGAATGACAGAACAGTAGATATAGGGGAATTTATTCCGCAGCCCGATGACGATATATTGGTCTGCAGATGTGAAGAAATCAGTAAAGGGGAAATCCGGAAGGCGGTTCATGACGGTATCAGAACAATGGAGGAAATGCGGCGCTATCTGCGTAACGGAATGGGACTATGTCAGGGACAGACATGTGGCAGACTGGTCAAGGGAATTATTGCCAGAGAACTGGGCGTTAATTCCACAGAACTGGAGCCGGAGACTTCCCGAGCCCCGGTTCGCCCAATTGAAATGCAAGTTTATGGAAAAGATGGAGGGAATGAATCATGAGAACAAATGCGGAAGTAATTATTGTTGGAGCAGGTGTTGTAGGAAATGCGGCGGCATATTATCTGGCAAAGCAGGGTGTCAGCGTGATTGTATTGGAGGCAAGCGATAGTATTGGGCATGGAGGTTCCAGCAGAAACGGCGGAGGGGTACGTCAGTCCGGTCGTGATGTCAGAGAACTTCCCTATGCGATATACGGAATCAAAAATATATGGCCAAATCTGTCAGAAGAGCTGGGAATGGATATAGAATATGTTCAAAAGGGAAATCTCCGTGTAGGATTGAATGAAGAACATATAAAAATATTGGAAAAATTGACGGACAATGCGCAGACACTGGGATTGGACGTAAATATGGTATCCGGGGAAGAAGTGAGAGAGATTTGTCCGTATCTCTCGGAAAAGATTGTGGGTGCAAGCTGGTGCCCGACAGACGGACATGCAAACCCGATGAAAACAACACTGGCATTTTATAAACGCGGCAGAGATATGGGCGTAACGTATATTACCGGTGCAAAAGTTGTTCAAATCAGAAAGATTCGAGGAAAGGCAAGACAGGTTATCGTAGAGGATGGAACTGTATTTGAGGGAGAACATATCATACTTTGTGCAGGATATGAAACAAGAGAGATAGCAAATACGGTAGGAATAGACATCCCTATGGTACCCTATTTCGGTTCTGCCATTGTAACGGAAATGCAGCCGAAAATGTTTGATATTATGTTGGGGGTGGCAAATGCTGAAATATACGGACATCAGTGCGCCCACGGCTCCTTTGTGTTTGGCTCGGGAACGGGACTGGAGCCGACTGTGAAAGCAGATACAAGTAATCTTAAGCTTATGTCGCTGGATGCTTCGGCGAATTGCAGAGGAATTATGAAATATGTTCCAAAATTGAAAAATGCCAAAATCGTCAGAAGCTGGGGAGGCTGGATGGATATAACCCATGACCATGTTCCGGTAATCAGTCCTGTGGAAGAAGTGCCGGGATTGATTCTTGCATGTGGAATGAGCGGACATGGCTTTGGCACTGCTCCGGCTGTGGGGCTCATGTTATCACAAATGGTACTGTCACAGGAACTGATATGTGATATCAGTTCTCTGCGGTATGACAGATTTCATTCGGCGCTGTAACGTTAAATCCATAAGAAATATATATAGCATAAGTTATCAGAACAGACAGACAAAAAGCTGATATATTATCGTTCCGAACATTACTTGTGAAAAATGAATTTTTGATGAGAGATATAAAATTTTTATAGTTGGCAATAATAGATAAAAGGGGATATGCGTAGAAATTGTCTCCGCATAAATGGGGATTTGGGTAGAAAATGCATTTACATGAATGGGGATTTGAGATATACTTTCTTTAGAAAGGAGGTATTATAAATGGAAAAACAAGTTTTTAAGAGAAAAATATACGATGAAATACTGGAATGGAAAGAGAATCGTAGCGATAAATATGCCCTTCTTATAAAAGGTGCAAGGAGAGTTGGAAAATCAACTATTGCAGAGGAATTTGCCAAGAAGGAGTTTAAATCATATATCATGGTTGACTTTGCTCATACCGGTAAGGCGATAAGCAATCTTTTTGATGATATGTATGATTTGGACTTTTTCTTCTTACAGTTACAGCAGTTAACCGGAACGAGACTGTATGAAAAGGAATCGGTTATTATATTTGACGAAGTGCAATTACTTCCAAAGGCTAGACAGGCAATTAAGTATCTTGTTGCTGACGGAAGATATAAATATATTGAAACAGGTTCCTTATTATCTATAAAGAAGAATACAAAAGATATATTAATTCCAAGTGAGGAACATAAGATATCAATGTATCCCATGGACTTCGAGGAGTTCTTATGGGCAATAGGAGATGAGATATCAGCTGATACGATAAGAATGCTTATTCAAAAGAAAAAGCCTGCAGGAAATGTAATGCACAGAAATCTTATGCGTATTTTTAGACTGTACATGCTTATTGGTGGAATGCCACAGGCAATAGAAACATATATCGAGCAGAATAATTTGCAGGCTGTCGATGAGACAAAAAGAGAAATAGTAGATCTGTATGAGGAAGATTTCACAAAAATAGATGGAGCCGGGCTCGCCGGAGATATATTTGATGCCATACCTGCAAATTTAAGCGGCAATGCGTCGAGATATGTTCTCGCAAATGCAAGAGAAGGTATACGTTCGGAACAGGTCCGTGAATTGATACCCGATATGCTTAGTTCTTTTACAGTGAATATTGCATATCATGCAAATAATCCCAGAGTTGGGATGTCATTAGAAAAGGATGCAGGACGATATAAGCTTTTCACATCCGATGTGGGTTTATTTGTAACGCTTGCATTTAAAGACAAAAATTATACGGAGAATGTTATTTATAATAAGCTGCTTTTAGATAAACTTGATTCCAATTTAGGTTATGTATATGAGAATGCAGTTGCTCAGATGCTGGTAGCGAAGGGAAATAATCTATTTTATTATACGATGGAAAGCGAAACCTCAAATCATTTGTATGAAATTGATTTTTTGATTTCAGTGGGAGATAAGATATGTCCGATTGAGGTGAAGTCCGGTAATTATAGAGGTCATAAATCCTTAGATGTATTTTGTGATAAGTTTAGTAGTCGTGTAAGAGACAAATACGTTGTTCATACAAAGGATTATAAATGGGAAAAAGGAATTCATTATTTACCGGTATATATGGTTCCATTTTTATAAGGGAAATATTTTAAGATAATGAATTGAATATAAACAGCATTTACAGGAAACTCACGCTATGCGGGTGCGCGGTGTATGTTATACAAAAAAAACACCTTTCCATTTATAATGAGGTTGTTCAAGCCGAAATTATAAATG
>CALWNA010000263.1 GCA_944382505.1 uncultured Lachnospiraceae bacterium | reverse complement strand
AATCTTTTCTGATTTTTTCCATGAAAATTCTCCTTAACGATAATTTCCTTATTCTATATGGAACCTCTCGCTGAACAGATTATGTACTTCAGGAAAAGAACGTTTTAATGAAATCGGACGACCCTCTGTATTTAAAAAACAATGTTTACTTTCTCCTGTACAGCGAATCTTGCCTGTTTCCTTATCTGATACCTCATAAGATAACATTAATTTAATTCCATTGTAAGATGTAACCTTTGTTTTTATAACAACAATATCCGAATAGCGTGTCATAGTCTTGTACTCTGCATTTACAGCCAACACCGGACTTATTATGCCCCGTTCTTCCATTTCTTTATATCCGAAACCAATCTTTTCAAGGACATATGATCTTGCTTCTTCAAACCACCGGATATAATTAGAATGATGGACAATTCCCATCTGATCTGTTTCATAATATTGCACTTTGTGTTCGTAGGGTTCTATTTCTTTCATTGCAGCCTCCTGTTTGATTTCTGATATTAATATTCTTTCATAATACTTTCAACCAGTTTGTCTTCTTCATATACAACTTTAAGTGTAAAAAAATTATTGTCCTCCATCATTTTCTTTAGAAAGATTTTGTCTCCTTCCCAGATATTTAATTCCAAAATTTTATCCTTAGCGATCCATTCCAAATCCCCCTCATCGCAACAGGTAATTTCACCGATAAAATCACTTGCGGTAAACAGATACATATACTCTGTTTCCCACTTGTTTGATATAAAGGTGATAACCCCTCTGAATCTGTATTTTGTAAGCATAACTCCTGTCTCTTCTTTTACTTCTCTTAAAAGGCATTCTTCCGGCGTTTCGTCTTTTTCAAATTTCCCGCCGACACCAATCCATTTTCCTTCATTTAAGTCATTCTTTTTTTTCGTCCGATGAAGCATAAGGTATTTATTATCTTGTTCTATATAACATAATGTTGTATTAATCATCGTTATCCTTTCCGTTATTCTGCCTCGGATTTTCAATCACTTTCCTTTATCTTAATTTTATTGGAATGTATCGGCAACGAAAAGCGATTTCAGTTCCTGATATAACCTGGAAATGGGCAGACCTACCACATTATTATAATCTCCATTTATTTTTTTGACAAACATTCCGAATATTCCCTGAATACCATAGGCTCCGGCTTTGTCTCTCCAATCACCGGCAGATATATAATGGTCTATTTCTGAATCTGTCATTGGGAAAACAGTGACTTCTGTGCACTCTGCAAAAGATTTTCGACGTATCTTTTGGGTTTTCAAATCAAAAAAGAAAATTGTAACGCCTGTATAAACCTGATGTGTACCATCCTGTATGGAGCGAATCATATGAAAAGCCTCCGACGCGGACTTTGGTTTTCCCATAATGAAATCATTCTTTGCCACCACAGTGTCGGCACCTATGACAGTAACAGCACCCTCTCCCAAATAGTCATTATAGTCTTTTTTTTCTATAATTTTTTCAAAAACATTTTCTGCTTTTATATAGGAAAGTTCTTTTACGACTTCATCCGGCTTCGTCTGTGAAGTTTTCTCCGCAGCATTTGACATGACAACGTCAAAATCAAATCCTGCTTTTAATAACAATTCCTTTCTGCGCGGCGACCCGGATGCCAAAATAATCTTTGTGTTATGAAACATATTTTCAAGTCTCCCGTCTGTTTTAATTGAATCAAACAATGTTGTTCAATGCACTGAATAATATGCATCGAAGCACATTTTGATTTGTTCTCTCCTCTTATTTTCCACTACGATTTTATCATATTTATACAGAATATAATATAGAAAATTAAAAAGGACAAGCTTAAAAAGGACAAACAGAGCGAAAACTTCTCTGTTCACTCTGTCTGTCCTTTCCATATACATTATGACAATTTGTCATATATACGCCTGTTATTTATTTTCGTTTAATGGATACCCGAAAGAATCTACGTAAAAATTTTTTCAAATCAAAAGGAATTAGCGGATATATATAGCTTGTCTGTGCAATGGTTCTGTTTAATGCGATGGACAATACTGTTATAATCACTCCTGCAACAAATCCCCACACACCGAAAAACTCTACCAGGATCAGTGACAACACTCTCAAAAATTTTATGGAATATGCCAACTCGTAATTTTCGTGGGTAAAATTAGCAATCGCTACTACCGCCATATACAACATTGTCTGCATATTAAACCAGCCTGTGTTTACCGTGAACTCTCCGATTACAATTGCAGCAATCAAACTGAGCGGCGTATTCAATGTACTTGGAGTATTGATTGCCGCCAGCTTTAAGCCGTCTATTGCCAGTTCCAATATCAGTAACTGCCAGAATACCGGAATATACTGCGATTCCTGCAATTTGGTAAACAAAAGCCAGTCCGGCAGCAATGCCGGATTATTGGCGTATAACAGGAACAATGGTGTCAAAACCAGTGATAACACAGTAATTGCAGTTCTTGCCAATCGCAAATAAGTTCCTGTTATCGGTGGAAAATAGTAATCATCCGCTTCTTCTATCACATCAAAAATTGTTGTCGGTAAAAGCATCGCCGCCGGAGAATTGTCTACCAATATGGCAATCTGTCCTTCCAGAATCGAGGCTGCCACAGTGTCCGGGCGCTCAGTATATCTGAATTTTGGAAACGGGTTAAACCAGTGCCCTTTGTAAATGCATTCGGACAGGCTTTCCTGATTCATGGATAATGCATCTTCACGAACCTGGCTGATTTGTTTTTTAATTCTGTTAAGCAGTTTTTTGTCCACTCTGTCATTCATGTAACAGATAGCAATGTCCGTTCTGGAGCTTTCTCCGGCCCGCACGATTTCACATATATATTCGGGACTGCGGATACGTCTTCTGATTAATGCCGTATTTAACACAAGTGTTTCCACAAATCCGTCTCTGGAGCCTCTTAGGACCTTATATTTTTCCGGCTCCTGCACATTTCTTGCAGGGTATTGTCTTGCATCAATGAGGATTGCCTTTGCAAACCCGTCTATTAAGAGACATGCCACACCGGAAAGTATCAATGTAATGACATTATATTTGTCATCATACAAATCCACTTCCAGATATGGAATCTGATTTTCCATAAATTTTTGCACCCCGGTCTGAATATCCTGAGGCGTTAAATCAGAAAAAAACTCCTGCAGTTTCTGCATGATGTCTTCTTTACAAAAGCCGTTGATGTAATAAATTACTGCATTTTTCCCACCTATGGTTGTATTTCTTTTTAATAAATCAAAACTTTCATTGACATGCAAAAGATTGTCAATTTTTGCTGCATCTTCATTTAAATTTCCGGTAATAAATTTATTATTTTCCATAAAAACCTCACACAAAATAGTGTGAGCCAAAATGGATATTTTATACATAATAATGCTGCATTCATGCTCCCAAATTTTAAATCGAAATCATACAAAATCTATATGTCTATATTTTCTCGATAACCTTCTTCGGACACTTCTGAGCGCAATTCCCGCAGTTTCGGCATTTATCCTGTATAATCGTTGCAAGATTAAATTCAAAATCAATCGCTTGATAAGGACAATTTTTTGCGCAGAGACCGCATCCGATGCATCCGGCAGTACATGCCTGCATGACATCACGCCCTTTATCCTTTGAGCTGCACTTTACCATATACTGCACATTCGCAGGTATGATTGAAATGAGTCCTTTAGGGCATGCCGCAACACATTTACCACAGGCTTTACATTTATCTCTGTCTACAACCGCCTTTCCATTCACAATATGAATCGCATCAAATTCACAGACTTTGACGCAGGAGCCCAAGCCGAGACATCCATAGGAGCAGGCTTTCGCTCCGCCTCCGGGAATGTTTGCCGCATCCTGGCAAGACATATTCCCGCAATAATTGTATTTATCCTTTGCCTTATCACAGTCACCGGAACATGCCACATAGGCAACCTTAGGAACAATATTAGCTTCCACTCCCATAATGTCTGCGATAATTTTTGCAACAGGTGCACCTCCCACAGGACAGGCAGATGGTTCGCTCTCACCTTTTGCAATTGCCGCTGCCAGACCATCACATCCCGGATATCCGCAACCACCACAGTTATTTCCCGGAAGCGCCTCTCTTATGGCAATTTCTTTTTCATCTACTTTTACGGCCAGAAATTTTCCGGCAATTCCAAGAGCAGCTCCTATCAACAATCCAATTCCGCCAACAATTAACACGGCATACAAAATACCGGTCATTGTTGCACTAAATGCTAATAACACCATGTCTTACCTCCTTAAATCACGCCGGTAAAACCGGTAAATGCAATCGCCATTAATCCTGCGGCAACGAGAACAATCGGTGTGCCCCGAAAGGGTTTCGGAATGTTATTATTTTCTGATTTTTCTCTGATTCCGGCAAGAATAACGATGGAAATAAGAAAACCTACCGATGTTCCAAGAGAACATGCAAGGCTTTCCCAAAAGCCGTAATTATTGTCAATATTTGAAATTGCAACACCCAATACTGCACAGTTGGTAGTGATTAGCGGCAAATAAACTCCCAGTGCCTGATACAATGGCTTAATAAATTTTTTTAATATCATTTCCACCAGCTGTACCAATGCCGCAATGACAAGAATAAACACAATTGTCTGTAAATATGTTAAATTGAGCGGAACAAGAATTGCATAATAAATGCCATAAGTCACCGCTGAAGCAATCATAATTACAAAAATAACTGCAGCTCCCATTCCGGCAGCCGTATCTGTTTTCTTTGAAACTCCAAGGAACGGGCATAAACCTAAGAACTGGCTTAAAACTACATTGTTGACCAGCGCAGCAGCAAC
>CALWNA010000262.1 GCA_944382505.1 uncultured Lachnospiraceae bacterium | reverse complement strand
CATACACACACCTGCCTGTTAATTTACATTTGATAAATTATAGTATCTCCACTGCCTTGCTAAATATTCCTAATCTTTCAATTTTGAAACATATATAAATTTTTTTACCGTCTGTGCCCTTTATTTTTAAGGTGTATGTCATTTTTATTATCTGAAAATTTTATAAACGCAAAAAAAGGAGCAGATTGCTCCTTTTTTATTATTCTTTTATTTCTTACTGTTTAATAATTCTTACTGTTTAATAATTTTCCGCTTTAACCTGGAAGTAAGACTGTGGATGTGCACATACCGGGCAGACATCCGGCGCTTTTTTTCCTATACAGATATGTCCGCAGTTTGCACACTGCCAGATAACATCATTATCTTTAGAAAATACGAAATCCCCTTCAACGTTTGCAAGAAGCTTTCTGTATCTTTCTTCATGCTCTTTCTCAATGGCTGCAACGCCTTCAAATAAGTCTGCAATTTCATCAAATCCTTCTTCTCTTGCTTCCTTTGCGAATGTCGCATACATATCCGTCCATTCATAATTTTCACCTTGTGCCGCATCCAGAAGATTTTCTGCCGTGGAACCGATTCCGCCCTTTAATAATTTGAACCACATTTTTGCATGTTCTTTTTCATTGTTCGCTGTTTCCTCAAAAATGGCTGCAATCTGATTGTAGCCATCCTTTCTGGCTTTTGAAGCATAATATGTATACTTATTTCTTGCCTCCGACTCTCCTGAAAAAGCTGCCATCAAATTTGCTTCTGTTTTTGAACCTTTTAACTCCATTTCTTTTCCTCCTTTTAAAAACTTTTTTTATTATAACATTGAAGGACCTTTTTCGGCAATACTTCCTGTCAAAAAAGATCCTTTCCTTATATCTCATATATGAAATTTTCCACTATATGCTAGCTCATTTTTTCCAAATCCTCAACAATGCTTCGCATTTGTTCTTTGGAATTTGTACTCCGTGCAGCTTCCAATACCTGTCTTTTTTCTTCATCTGTCATTTTAGAAAAATTTTCCATTGCTTTTTTATCCATTGACATCTGAAAAGCCAATCCCAAAGGCATTTCTTCTTTTTCTTCCATTAAAACCACCCCCATGATTTACCCAGTAAATATATAATACCGACAATCCAACTTGAAAATATTCCATACAAAATAACCGGTCCGGCAATTGTAAATATCTTGGCTCCCACACCAAAAACCTGTCCTTCGGATTTAAATTCTATTGCCGGTGCGACAACACCATTTGCAAATCCGGTAATCGGGACAAGACATCCGGCGCCTCCCACTTTTGCAATTTTCGGATATATATTCAATCCTGTGAGCAAAATACTTTCCAATATCAAAGTTAAAGTTGTCCAGCTTGCTGCATCCTCTTTGCTCATGCCATAATACATAAAGATTTCCATCAAAACCTGTCCCATCAGACAAATAAGACCACCAATCCAGAAAGCATTCAATATATCCTTTATAAGATTATTCCCCGGTGTTATCCGTTCCACATATTCATTATACTGTTTCTTTTTTTCTTCACTTTCCATATCACACTCTTATCCCTTCACTTCCGACATTGTCCGCAATTTCACTGCAATTATTTAACCCAGTCATTTATAAATTGTATACATGATGATATTATTTTTCCCACTGCTGCCGATAATATGATAAAACTCAATCCTGTTTTCAATTTTACGCGTCTTGCAAAAATAGCGGTGGCATTTAACGCCTCTGCCAAAGACACTGCCAGGCATCCCACAAATATTCCCTGGCACACCCCCATTATCACTTGTAATATAGTACTAACCGAAAACGCCAGATTTAAATGAATCGAAAATACCCAGAATATATTCCACAATGTCCCTCCTAATACAACCATTGTCTCATACAATCTGACATATTTTGCTGTATGTGTTTTCCCTGCCATTCTTGTCATGACACCTGTGGAAGTAATCAGTGCAAAAACCCCCGCCGAAACCATTGCGCCACCGCTAAGTCCTGTTATTGCAAGCAAAACATATTTAAGCATTTTTCATCCCCTTATTATTCTCAGTCTACCTTTACCATAACAGGAAGCATATCTTCAACATTTCCTGTTTCGGCTGATTATATTACTTCACATCTAATGTTCCATCCTGCCTGTTATGTCCGTCTATCAATGTCTGATTAATGTCCTTTTCATACTTGCGCATTTCCACTTCAATGGGTGTAGGATCCTTGGACAGCTTTTTTGCGCCAAAATGATTATAAAATATTATAATCCCCAATCCCAGGCCGATGGAATAGCAAAGCTCGATAAGTTTCTTTCCATTGTCTTCATTGCCGGTAAACAATTCACATATGTGTCCAAACATATCATCCACGCCGATGTCATTATTAAAAGACATTATGGAAAATCCCACGCCAAAGAACAAAATAAAACAAATTACCGTAGTCTTTATTACGTCAAAATACTGCTTTTTCGTCTGAGCTTTTTTAAATTCCACAACACATTCTGTCTCTCCCAGATTTTGAACTTCTACGTTTTGAAATGTTTCATCAACGATTTCAATAATCTTCATTATAGAAACAATGTAGCATTTCTTTCCATTGGCGTCATCCCGAAGCAGCTTGACTGGTTTTAGTCTGTTTAAAATATTCTGATTTTTACATTCCAGTTTCGCCACATCGCCCACAGTAACTTCGCCGGTAGTTATTTCCACTGACTGATCCATTTTTATATATAATGTATCACTCATATAACACCTATATCATTACCGCTTCTTCAATCTGTTCGGTTTCTCTGGAATCATTGCACAGATAGATCCCTATTCCGGTTGCAATCACTAATGCAAAAATAATAATCATACATTTAAATATTTTCATAATACTGCCTCCCAAATTTCAAAAGACAAAGTATTTGTCTTTTTTCTCAAAAGTGAAAACTTTTTCCCCATTTTCACCTCTTTGGCAATAGTATATCTCACAAAATGTATTTTATTCTTTTTATTAGTATCTTTTGAAAATATCTCCTGATAAAATTTAACTGATTTTTTGTTTCAGTCTGTTTAAAATTTTCTTTTCTGTTCTTGAGACCTGTACCTGAGACATTCCTACAATTTCTGCTGTTTCTGTCTGTGTCTTATTTTGAAAATATCGCAAAATAATGATATCTCTTTCTTCTTTTTCCAATGACTCCAGCATTTGTTTTATCATCACTCTGTTCAGCACCATATTTTCCGGGTTTCGATGATCTTCTATTTTATCCAGAATTGTCTGGCTTTTTCCTGTTCCATTGTCTATTTCTTTATCTATGGATTCTATTTCTCTTGCTGCTTCCATTGCTGACACAATTTCTTCTTTTGTTAAATCACATAATTCTGTCAGTTCTTCCAACGTAGGTTCCTTCTGATATTGATTCCTGTATTTTTCCGTTTCTGCCATAATTCTCATTTGATTTTCTTTTATTTTTCTACTGATTTTAATGATGCCGTCATCCCGCAAAAATCTTCTGATTTCTCCCGTAATCATAGGCACAGCATAAGTGGAAAATGCCACATTGAAATCGGTGTCAAATCTGTCAATGGCTTTCAGCATTCCAATACAGCCAATCTGAAATAAATCCTCTCCCTCGTATCCTCTGTTTAAAAATCTTTTTACAATACTCCATATTAATCCGGTATTTTCCATCACAATTCTGTCTCTGGATGCTTTGTCTCCTGCATGAGCCCGATGAATTAAAGTTAGTGTATCCATATTACACCTGTTTTTTCACTTTTTTAATTTTCTTTTCCATTATTACGATTGTGCCTTCACCCGGTTCCGACTGCACATCCACTTTATCCATAAACATTTCCATAAACATAAATCCCATTCCCGAGCGTTCCAGTTCAGGTTTGGTTGTAAACAACGGCTCTCTTGCTTTTTCTATGTTTTCTATTCCTATACCCTGATCTTTTATTTCAATTTTGATTAAGCTGTCCATGCTATATGTATTATCTGTATTTCCGTAAATTTTATTTCGCAACTGGCATTGAAGAACCACTTTTCCCGGTCCTTCATTATAGCCATGAATAATTGAATTTGTCACTGCCTCCGATACTGCTGTTTTTATGTCGTTCATTTCTTCCACTGTGGGATCAATTTCTGTCAGGAAAGCCGAAACCGCGACCCGCGCCAGACCTTCATTTTGAGATTTCGCGTCAAATTCCATTGTCATATTATTTTCAGTAATTTTATTTTCCATCTTTCCACTCCTTACCAGTTTGTCAGACTCGGTGTAACTGTTTTGTTTACAAGTTTATATAATCCCGATATTGTAAAAATCCTGTCAATTGACTGATTAATATTTGTCACGGTAATTTCGCCGCCTAAACTTTTTATGAGTTTGTACCTCCCCATAATTACTCCTATACCGGAACTGTCCATAAAATTTGTTCTTTTAAAATTGAATATAATATTTTTTATTTGATTTGAAATGATATACCAATCCGACTGTTCTGTAATAATCTTTGCATTGTGATGATCCAGTTCCTCCGGCAAAAATATCAAAAGATTTTCTCCTCTTACTTCATACAATACTTCCATACTTTATTTACCCCCTTAATAATTTTATCAAAAATATGCTCTGGCATATTCGGGACTTTCACCCATTGAAATCTGTCCATATCAGACAAATGAAGTCTTTTTTCTTCACAACAAAATCCTGTTTTGCCAAAAAATTTTTGCCCTGCATAGCCGAAAAAAAGAGAAGAACTTTCGTCCTTCTCTTTCGTAAATAATTTTTAAAATTATTCTTCCGTATCTCCCACCTGATTTCTCGCAAATGCATAGTGGTCTGAATTTGGGAACTTGTCTACTATCTCCTGAAAATATTTTAAAGCATTCGTTTCATCCCCGTTATTTCGGTAGGAATGCGCCAGATAATAATAAGCCTCGTCATTATCTTCATCCACCCGTATACATCTTAGAAACTGCGTAATTGCCTCCTCATAATCGGCCGAAGTATATGCGTCCATTCCTGCATCATATGCACTCTGCGCTACCTGTGATGATAATTGGCTGCTCATAGTTGTAAAAACATTGGTAAACGCCTCGGAATTCATTTCAAGAGTATCGTCCACCTTTTCTAATGATTTTGCACTTTTATCATAATCTTCATCCAGGTAATAATTTACCGCTTCTAACAGATAACTATAATTGGATGCAATTGTATTGTCTGTATCCGTATACTGTGCCAAATCAGACCTGAGTTTTTCATCTTCTTCCTTTAAGGTATCCAATTGATTCTGTAATTCAGAGATCGTTGAATTTTTAATCGCAATTTTCTGATCATATTCAACTTGAATTTCATTTATCTGCTCCGTAATATTTGACATTCGGGCCGGTGTCACAATAAAATAAACAAGTGCTGCACCAAGTAAAAGTCCGATGATAATATGAAGAATACTCTGGGCTCCCGTAATGGCTTCTTTAAAATTATTCTGCGGAATAATTACGTCATTCCCGCTTAAATACGGTCTGTCCACCAATATTCCCCGAAGTCCTCTTCTCCGCTCCATTCTTTTATCCGGTTCATTCTTCTTTTCATCCTCCATATAAACATTTAATTCCCTTAAATATCCTATGCTGAGAGGATTGCATTTGTCTATTTTTAAAGACTTCTTAATCGTTCTTTTTGCTCTTTCATATTGACCGTTTTTCATGTACAACAGGCACAGCAGTTGGGAAGCCTTTATCAGATTCGGATTCTGATTCAGAACTTTCTTCAGCTGAATAATCGCCATATCATCCGTGCCATTCTGCGCATATTCCAAAGCAACATTAAATTTCTTAATTGTATGATTTAATTCATCGACCTTGCTCCTATCCTGCTGAATGACCACAAGATATTTGTCTGCCGGGTTATTATCCGGTTGAATATTTGTACTTATTACCCATTCGGAAAAAGCCTGAACCGTTTCACCCATTTCAAAATAAACAAGTCCCAACAGGTTTCTGGCATCAATATTCCTCTTATTCAGCTTCACACTTCTTCTAAGCGTATCTGCCGCTCCTGCCAGATCTCTGTTCTTCGCTTTTGTAAGTCCGGCATTATAATAGGTATTCGACAACTTTACAATTCTTTTATATACGCTCACGTCCATGCCACAATGACTGCAATAATCACTGTTCGTCAGAACGCTTCCACAATTGTAGCATATCATTTACTTATCTCCCTTTAGTTCTTCAACCATTTGTATCATAATATCAGTAATGTCTGAAATATTATTATTATAAATGGCATCTTCTGCTTCTTCAATTTCAAGACTTGGATGAAATTTTTTGATTTCTTCTTCAAAATTTATCATTTCCATACCTCCTGCTTATCTTATCTGTGGGCACCGCCCACAATTTTTTTTGCGCCGTAACCGCAATTCGTTGCACTTTCAATGATATCACGTTAACGGCTCAATCTTTCCAATTGTTCTTTTACCTGTTCCATCATCTGCTCGTACTTCGCCTTTTTTTCTTTTTCTTCATTGATTTTCTTCTCCGGAGCTTTGCTGACAAAGTTTGGATTTCCTAACATGCCGTTAACTCTTGCCAATTCCTTTGTAAGCTTTTCCTCTTCTTTGTGAAGCCTCTCAATTTCTTTGGAAATATCTACCAGTTCCGCAAACGGCATATAAATGGTTGCCTTTGGAATAACAACCGATACCGCATCCTCCTGAATACCTGTCTTATCTTCCTGAATTATTACTTCACTGGCATAACCAAGCATTGCAAAAAATACATTGCCTTTTTCAAATACGTTTCTGATATTTTCA
>CALWNA010000261.1 GCA_944382505.1 uncultured Lachnospiraceae bacterium | reverse complement strand
TTTCTTCTTCTTCCTGATTGAATGCCCGGATTACCCTGACGCCGCTTAAATTCTCCCTTGTGCTGCCCATTACCTTATCTAAAGCTGTCTGTACTCTCTGATACAATGGAATTGTAATCAGCATGATTCCATAAATAATTACAGATAGAACAGGAATCGCCACGGCAAAAACCAGCGCTGTTCTTCCGTCAACCATAAACGCCATAATCATAGCGCCCACAACGATAAACGGCGAACGAAGCAACAGTCTGATAGCCATATTTACCTGCGCCTGTACCTGATTTACATCCGATGTCATTCTTGTAATCAGTGTAGAGGTTCCCTGATGATCCAACTGGGTATAGGACAAACTCTGTATGTGACGAAAAAGTGCATGGCGCAGCTCTGTCCCAAAACCCGCTGCCGCCTTTGCCGCAAAAAACTGTGCCGTAATTGAAAAAGCAAGTCCCACAAATGCCAGCAGCAAAAGAACTCCTCCCATCTGTAAAACATACACTGTATTTTTTTCTGCAATCCCTTGATCTATGATTTCCGCTACCACCAATGGAACCAGAAGATCAAATACTGCTTCCAGCATTTTAAAAAGCGGTGCCAGAATCGATTCTTTCTTATAGTGTTTTAAATATTTTAATAAACCTATCATTGTATGTTTCTCCAGTTCATTTTTTCAATTACTTAGTATACGTCACAATATAGAAAAAGGCAAACTTCCTTTATGATAGTTTGCCTTCTTTCATATAATTAATTTATTGATTTACAAAATCTACGGAAACATCTCCCATTCCGCATTTAATATTCATTGTCTTATCCGAAGCATTATTTAAATTTATGTTATGGGATATTCCCGAATAATTTCTGTCTCCTATTTCCACATCTCCTGCTCCTACCTCTGCCGTATAATTAAAATCACTGTACAGATTGGTAAGGTTCATTTCTACATTTCCCATGCCACAGTCAATATCTACATTACCGCCAATGGTTCCTTCCACATCGAAATCACCCAGTCCTACTTTCAAATCACAATTGACAAGCCGGGAATCCTTTATTTCTCCATCTCCTGCGCCCACATTGAGTTTCGCATCTGTCGCCTCTATATTGTAAAGCTGTCCTTCGCCTGCTCCAATGTTTACCTCCAGCGTCTGCGTCTTGATATCGCTGCATATAAGCGTTCCGGCACTTACATTCAGTTTGGCACTTTCCAATATCACATCTTTCGGAACATAAATGACTGCCTTTACGTTTGCTCCTCTGTACCAAAGTTTCTTTGATGTGGCTGAAACTTTCATAACTCCGTTTTCAAGAGAATATTTGATTTGGTCCGTGCCTTTTACGCCCTGAATTGCATAATTGTCACTGTCCCAGACATTGACTTCATATTCACCATATTTTCCATCTAAGACAATACTTTTTACTTCTTCTTTTGAAAAAGTATTTTCTTCCCCCAGATCGTTCATATTTTCTGTATCACTATCTTCCACAAAATAGCCGCTGTCAATGCCAAAAGAAAGTTTTCCTCCTAAAATATCATCTGCCACAGTATATGTTCCGCCCATGGACACGCCGGCGATAATAAATATGATTCCCACAGCAGCAAGTATCGCACTAATAATCAAAAATATTTTTCTGAACTTTCTCATGATGCATACCTCTTCTTTCCCAATAAACTTTGAACCAAATGAATTACTTCTTTAATCAGCCATGGAAGGAACTGTCCGCAATACATCACAAGAGGTATTATTAATACAATTGCCAACGCCAGCAAAAGCATTCCTGTTCCCATAAGAAGAATGCCCCCCGCAAAACCGGATGACAGAAAAGCCGTAATCATTAATGCAATTCCAGCCACGCCAAAACCGATAATTACTCCCACAAGTGCTGCCAGAATACCAAACAAGATTCCTCCGACTCCTGCAACCACTCCAATCCAAACAGGAGAGGTTACAATAATAATTATAATTCCCAGTATAAGTCTTGTATTGTCCGTGCTTCCATTACCGGAAAATTGTGTGTTATGATTGTTTTGGGCATATGCGCTGCTGTTGTAATAAGTACCTTTATCTTGATTTGCCTGCCCATTATAATAATTCTTTTGTCTGTTCTCATTTTTTTCTGCCGGCACATCTTTTAATGTCTCTGCTGTCTGTTCCTGACTCTCACTATAAATTGCTTCCCCTATTATTTTTTCCGCCACCTGCTTCGGTGTCCCAACACTATTTGGCACCAGCATTTCATCGGTAATACCTGCATCCGCAAAATAATCCTGATAATACTGTAATGCGTCATTTTTTTCATCTTCAGGAATCTTTGAGAGCAGACCTGTCAATTCCTTCATAAATTCACTTTTCGTCATTATTTTCTCCTCCCAGTAGAATTTTTGATATCTTGCCGGAATAATTCTTCCATTCCACTCTGTATAAATTAAGTTGTGCGTTTCCTTTTTCCGTTATCCGATAATAACGTCTGTTTCTTCCGTCGATTGCCTTGTCATATGTCTCAAAACACTCTTCTCTCTGCAGTCTCCTTAAAACAGGGTAAAGTGTGGATTCCGAAACCTCTATGGCACTTCTCACATCCTGCGTAATCTTATAACCATACGTTCCATCCTTATCCTTTGAAACAACAGCAAGAACAATGGCATCTAATAGTGTTGAACCTGTATTAAAAACCATATTTTATCCTCCTGAACTGTTTTATGTATTTACTATTTATAATATTATATTAAATATAATATTGTTTGTCAATCACTATTATTTCTTTTTCTATTATCTTGACCGATTAATTTTCCCGTGCTACTATTTAAGATGATTGATTTTTGGGGATTTTTCCCTATTTATTCATACACAAAAATAAATTATTCTATGAGGTGTACAAAAATGAGTAAGAGTTTTGATGATTTACTTGCACAGGTTGCAGAATGTCCTAAGAAAAAGGTAGCTGTTGCCTGCGCTCAGGATGACGCTGTACTGGAAGCTGTGCAGGCTGCGAAAAAAAGAGGCATTGCAGATGCGATTTTAGTTGGCGATGAGGCAAAAATAAGAACAATTGCCAATGTCTTAAAAATGGACATCAGCGATTACGAAATTGTTAATGTCGTTGATACAATCGAAGCTGCCAGAACTGCAGTAAAACTTGTTCACGATGGCAAAGCTGACATGTATATGAAAGGATTGATTGATACAAAATCTTTTCTTCGCAGTGTCCTGGACAAGGAAGTTGGTCTTAGAACCGACAAAACCTTATCACACGTATGTGTTTTCGAAATAAAGGGCGTTGACCATCTTTTATTCTTATCAGATGTGGCTTTTGTTCCTTATCCGGACCTTGAGACTAAAGCAAATATTATTCGAAACACGGTTGAAATAGCACATGCCTGCGGCGTGGAATGTCCTAAGGTAGCGCCACTTGCCGCTGTCGAAGTTGTCAATCCGAAAATGGAATGTACCGTAGATGCTGCCAAACTTACAGAAATGAACGAAAATGGTGAAATTACAGGTTGTATTATAGATGGTCCTCTTTCACTGGATCTTGCGATTGAACCTGTTGCAGCTTTCCATAAAGGAACAACCGACAGAAAGATTGTCGGTGACGCCGATGTATTATTATTCCCTGATATTCACGCCGGAAACATTACATACAAATGTCTGGTTCACACAGCGGATTGCAAGAATGGTAATATTCTTACCGGTACAAAAGCTCCTGTTATCCTTACATCACGTTCTGATGAATTCGAAGTTAAGGTTAACTCTATCGCTCTGGCTGCAATCGTAGCTGAAAATCTGAAATAAACAATTTGAAACTTTTTAAAGCGGCTCATACCTTTTATGCAGCCGCTTTATCAAAAATAAATGGAGGATATTGTTATGTCATACAAAATTTTAATTATTAATCCGGGTTCTACTTCTACAAAGATTGGTGTCTACGAAGACGAAACACAGTTAATGGAAGAGACACTCAGACATTCCACAGAAGAAATTGCACAGTACGCTACAATTTATGATCAGAAAGATTTTCGTAAAAATGTAATCCTTGATGTATTAAAAGAAAAAGAAATAATAGTGATTGACAAACAATATTATATTTAATATAATAT
>CALWNA010000260.1 GCA_944382505.1 uncultured Lachnospiraceae bacterium | reverse complement strand
CTCATGGGTGGTCATTCCGGCGTGGAAATTCATAAGGGACGTATCAATGCCAATTGCGCAATGGGACGCATTCTTCTCAATCTGTTTCAGAATCTCGGTATGCGGTTGGTTACAGTAAACGGAGGCGAAAAGGACAATGCCATTGCAAAGTTCAGCGAGGCTGCGATTGCGGTTCTTCCGGAAACCGTAGAAAAGGCAAAACAGATTATTTCCGATACATTTCAGGAAATAAAAGAGGAATATAAGACGGTGGAGCCGAATGTGACAATTCAGGTAAATGTTCTCGAATCTGATTTTATCGAAGCATTGTCCGGAGCAGCAACACTGGCGGTTATTATCGGACTTGTCAATATGCCCAATGGCATTCAGAGAATGAATCCGGACATTGAAGGCATGGTTCAGACATCATTAAACCTCGGAATATTAAGAACAGAGAAAGATGCAGTGAAACTTTCATTTGCTGTCAGAAGCTCCAGTCAGACGGAAAAGCAGTTTTTGATTGAGAAGCTCCGCTCTCTGACAGAAATTTTTGGGGGGACGGCAGATGTTTCCGGAGTTTATCCGGGATGGGAATACAGACCGGATTCCAGACTTCGGGATGTTATGGTGGAGGCTTATAAAAAATTATACGGGAAAGAGCCTGTTGTGGAAGGGATTCATGCAGGGCTGGAATGTGGTATTTTTGCGTCAAAACTTCCGGGACTGGATGCGGTATCTTTCGGACCACAGATGCACGATATTCATACGACCAATGAGGTTCTCAGCATTTCTTCCACAAAACGTACATGGGAACTGGTGCTGAAAACACTGGAAGCGTTACGATAGAATTACAATAAAATGATGATAAAATTTAACGGAGAACAATTTAAAAAAGATATTTACGTAATATGGAAAAGGGGCCTGCTAATTGTTGCTTTTATTTTAGGGGCCAATGTACTATTGGGGAAAATCTGCCCTCTCAGAATGGTATGGGGACTGCCATGCCCGGGATGTGGGATTACCAGAGCTTTTCTGTTGGTTTTACAGGGAAAGTTTTATGAGGCAACGGTAATGCATCCTTTTTGGATTGTGATGGTCCTATTGTTTCTGGTATTTGTATGGTTCAGATATTTTGTCCCGGATGAGAAATTGCAAAACAAAGCAAAAGGTGTAATGCGGGTGTGTATTATAATTGCGTTTGCATTGTGCATTGCCTATTATATATACCGAATGTTTTATTGGTTTCCGGACAGAGCGCCGATGAGATACGATCCGGATAATTGGGTGAATATATTCAAAAGAATCTTTGGACATTGTTTTGGTTGAAAATTTGTATTGGCAATCATAACGGAATTCCTTTAAAAGTGTATTTACAACTGTCTTGTCAGTTTGGAGATAGTGTGCTATAATGCCATACAATACTTGAAAGGAAAATACTGTCAAATATTGGCGGTAAGAAAAAATTATGGATAAAATCCAGAGAATTCAACAGTTAAAAGAAGAAAAAGATGTAGTAATCCTGGCGCACTATTATGTGGATGGTCAGGTACAAAAGCTGGCAGATTACGTAGGGGATTCCTTTGCGTTGAGCAAGCTTGCCACAACGGTAACCCGGCAGAATATTTTATTCTGCGGGGTTAAATTTATGGGTGAAAGCGCTAAGATTTTAAATCCGGAGAAAAGAGTTATCATGCCGGATATTACCGCAGATTGTCCTATGGCACATATGGTGGCAATAGAAAAAATAGAACAGATCAGAAAACAGTTTCCGGATGTGGCGGTTGTATGTTATGTAAACTCGACAGCGGAAATCAAAGCCCATTCCGATGTGTGTGTTACATCCTCCAATGCCATCAGGGTTGTTAAAAATCTTCCAAATAAAGAAATTTTCTTTATCCCCGATAATAATCTGGCACAGTATGTGGCGCAGCAGTTGCCGGAGAAACAGTTTATTTTCAATGATGGGTTCTGCCCGATACATAAAGAAATTACAAAACAGAATATTCTTGACGCAAAGGCAAAACATCCGGGAGCACCGGTTTTGACCCACCCGGAATGTATTGATGAGGTACTTCAGGTGTCGGACTTTATCGGAAGCACATCGGAAATCATAGATTATGCCACGGCGTCTGAAAAAAAAGAGTTTTTAATTGCCACGGAAACAGGAGTTTTTTATGAACTTCAGCAGAAAAACCCGGACAAGAAATTTATTTCTGTTAAGAGTGATCAGATTTGCCCTGACATGAAGAAGATTACCGTGGATAATGTGCTCTTGGCACTGGAAAATCTCGAACCGTCGGTAGAATTGGAAGAAGAGATTAGAAAAAAGGCAAATGCACCGTTAGTAAAAATGTTGGAGCTTGCAAAATAATTTACGAAAAAAATGTGGTATGTGTTGTAAAAAACAGAAATACTTTCAGTAACGGAAAAGAGTTCAATATGAAAACAGATATTTTAATTGTAGGGAGTGGATGTGCGGGACTGTACTGTGCATTGAACCTTCCAAAAGATAAAAAGATTTTAATGATTACCAAAGATATTGTGGAACATAGCGATTCCTTCCTTGCTCAGGGAGGAATGTGCATGTTAAAGTCTCCGGATGACTATCAGAGCTATTTTAACGATACCATGCGGGCGGGGCATTTTGAAAACAATCCGGCTGCGGTTGAGACAATGATTAAGGAATCACCGGACCTGGTAAAAGATTTGTTAAGTTATGGCGTGGATTTTCAGAGAGATGAAGAGGGAAATCTGGCGTTTACAAGAGAAGGCGCTCATACACATAACAGAATCCTTTATCACAAAGATGTAACCGGAAAAGAAATCACCAGCCATCTGTATGAACAGTGTAAGAAATTAGAAAATCTGACGATTCAGGAACAATGGATGATGGTTGACCTGCTATGTGAAAATAACAGATGTTATGGAATCGTCGTGAGAAAAGATAACGGTCAGTTGGACACAATCACTGCCAATGATACTGTTCTTGCCTGTGGGGGAATCGGAGGAATTTACCGATATTCTACCAATTACAGACATTTGACCGGGGACGGGGTGGCAGCAGCGCTGCGGCATGGTGTGGAAGTCCAAAATATTAATTATGTTCAGTTTCATCCCACAACATTTTATTCGGAAAAAGAGGAGGACAGAAGCTTTCTCATTTCTGAATCGGTCAGAGGGGAAGGTGCGCTTTTGTATAATAACAAGGGAGAGCGGTTTACCAATGAATTGCTTCCAAGAGATATTGTGACCAGAAATATTAAAAAAGAGATGAAAAAAGAGGGAACAAACCATGTATGGCTTTCCATGCGACCGATAGAACCGGAGCAGTTAGAAAGTCATTTTCCGAATATTGTAAAGCATTGCAGAGACAATGGTTATGATGTGCCAAAAGATATGATTCCGGTGGTTCCTGCCCAACATTATTTTATGGGAGGCATTAAAGTAAATTTGCAGAGCAAAACTTCCATGGAACAGTTATATGCCATAGGGGAGACAGCCTGTAATGGTGTTCACGGAAGGAATCGTCTGGCAAGTAACTCTCTTTTGGAGAGCATGGTGTTCGCAAAAAGAGCGGCGATAGAAATGACAGAACAGTTTCAAAATACAGAGACAAGAGAATTTACGGATGTTGATTTTGCGCCGTATCAAGATGAAAAAGCATGGGCAGAGGAAAATAAGAGAATGATATTAAAAGAGATGGGAGATAAAAAAGATGTTTGATCCAATTACGTTAAAATTAACAGTTGATCCACTGATTTTAAGCGCATTAAAAGAAGATATCACAAGTGAAGATGTCACGACCAATTCCGTTATGCCGGAGGGCTGTCAGGGACAGGTAGACCTGATCTGTAAGGAAGATGGGATTATCTGCGGGCTTCAGGTTTTTGCAAGAGCTTTTGAACTTTTGGACGAAAACACAAGTATTAAATTATTTGTAAAAGACGGAGATGAAGTGAAAAAAGGACAGCTTTTGGGAACTGTTCAGGGAGATATTCGTGTTCTGCTGGTCGGGGAACGGACAGGGCTGAATTACTTGCAGAGAATGAGCGGTATTGCAAGTTATACCCATTCCATTGCAAAGCTTTTAGAAGGCAGTAAGGTGAAGCTTCTGGATACAAGAAAGACAACTCCCAACAATCGAATTTTTGAAAAATATGCAGTGAGAGTCGGCGGCGGAAATAACCATCGATATAACTTGACAGATGGCGTTCTTTTAAAGGATAATCATATTGGTGCGGCAGGCAGTGTGAAAAAAGCGATTGCGATGGCAAAAGAATATGCACCGTTTGTGAGAAAGATCGAAGTAGAAGTTGAAAATCTCAGAATGGTGAAAGAGGCAGTGGAGGCGGGAGCCGACATTATCATGCTGGATAATATGGAACATAGTGTAATGAAAGAGGCAGTGGAGATTATTGACAAGAGAGCAGAGATTGAAATTTCAGGGAATGTGACAAAAGAAAATATTTCCAATCTTGTAGATCTGGGCGTCGATTATATTTCCAGTGGTGCATTGACCCATTCCGCACCGATTATGGATATCTCGCTGAAAAATCTCCACAGAATATAATGAGAGGTAGCGGATGAACGGAGAAAAAAGAAGGGAAAACCTGTTAAAAATCTTGCAGGAAAGCGATGGGGCTGTATCCGGCACAAAGCTTGCTGAAAAATTTCAGATAAGCCGTCAGGTTGTTGTACAGGATATC
>CALWNA010000259.1 GCA_944382505.1 uncultured Lachnospiraceae bacterium | reverse complement strand
ACGGCATTTCATCAGACTATGCCGGAAGAAGCATTTTTATATGCGATTCCGCGCAAATATTATGATGAGTATAAAATAAGAAGATATGGATTTCATGGGACATCCCATAGTTATGTGTCAAAACGTGTGGCGGAAATTATGGATAAACCATATGATACGTTAAAAACAATTGTATGTCACTTGGGAAATGGCGCCAGTATATGCGCCGTAGACTGTGGAAAATCAGTTGATACCAGTATGGGGCTCACCCCTCTGGCAGGTGTGATTATGGGAACCCGTTCCGGTGATATCGATCCGGGAATCATTGAAGTGATTGCAAAAAGAGAAAATAAGAGTATTTCACAGATTGTCGAAGGACTCAATAAGCGATCCGGCATTGCAGGACTTTCCGGTGTGTCCAGTGATTTCAGAGATATTACGAAGGCTATTGCAGAGGGGAATCCGCAGGCAAAATCAGCACTGGATGCATATATTCGCCAGATTGTAAGATTTGTGGGAGCATATATTGCCGTCATGAACGGCGTAGATGCAGTTGCATTTACTGCCGGTGTTGGAGAAAACAATTCGGTTGTGAGAAAAGCAGTATGTGAGCATCTTGGATTTGTGGGAGTAAAAATAGACGATGAAGCCAATGCAAAATGCGGAGAAGAAGTTTTGATATCCACCG
Source organism: uncultured Lachnospiraceae bacterium (assembly GCA_944382505.1). GTDB lineage: Bacteria > Bacillota > Clostridia > Lachnospirales > Lachnospiraceae > Eubacterium_G. Next base: position 11,904 of record CALWNA010000259.1, on the reverse strand, counting down.
GGGATTCCAAGGTTAAAGTTTTCGTTATTCCGACAAATGAGGAGCTGGCAATTGCAAGAGAAACAGTTACAGTGTTGGGAGAATAATCATACAGCGAACGGTATGATAAAAAGTATTTGACAAACATATTTCAGATATGTATAATTGATAAGGTGTCTTTGAAGAGGGATATTATGTTAATTGATTTACATGAACTTTTACAGGAAGAAGATGGTCTGAGAAAATATCATCCGAAGCTTGAAACAGATTATTTTACGACTAAGACAGATTCATATTTGATTAAGGATTATGATTTGAATATTTCATTTCATAATGAAGGCAGAAAACATATTTCTTGTCAATGTGAAGGGGATGTTGTTTTGGAAATTCCTTGCGACAGATGTCTGGAGCCTGTGGAATATAAGATTCATATTGACTATCTCAAAGACCTGGATATGAACAAGACCTCGGAAGAAAAGGTTGCCGAACTGGATGAAGAATATTATCTGGACGGTACAAATTTTGACTTTGATGTACTTATTCATAACGAGATTCTGGTTAATTTACCTATGAAGGTTCTTTGCAGGAATGACTGTAAAGGAATTTGTAATAGATGCGGCGCAAATCTCAATTTGGGATCGTGTAAATGCGACGTGGCAGAACTCGATCCGAGAATGTCGAAAATATTAGATGTTTTTAATCAGTTTAAGGAGGTGTAAACCATGTCTATCTGTCCAAAGAACAAATCTTCAAAAGGAAGAAGAGATAAGAGAAGAGCTAACTGGAAGATGTCAGCTCCAAACCTTGTGAAATGCAGCAAATGTGGAGCTTTGATGATGCCACACAGAGTATGCAAGGCATGCGGAAGCTACAACAAAAAAGAAATAGTTTCTGTTGACTAATAAAAATAAGACTTTGTGATTTTTCACAAAGTCTTATTTTTATGTCCGTGACAGGACCTTCTCACTTGATTTTATATAGTTTTTTTAGTATATTATTTCTATGTGTAAAGGAGGACATTTTATGTCAAAGACAATAGTTGCTTTAGATTGCATGGGCGGAGACAATGCCCCGGAAGAAATTGTGAAGGGTGCAGTTTTGGCAGTGAATGAAAACAAAAACATAGTTGTAAAATTGGTCGGAATGGAAGATGCCGTCAAGAAAGAATTGTCAAAATACGAGTACGATAAAGAACTGATAGAAGTCGTGAACGCTACACAGATTATTGAGACAGGGGAACCGCCGGTTGCCGCAATCAGGCAAAAAACGGATTCGTCTCTGGTAAAATGTCTTTACATGGTGAAACGAGGAGAAGCTGACGCCATGGTTTCCGCGGGAAGTACCGGCGCCAATCTTGTCGGAGGTCATGTTATCATCGGAAGACTTAAGGGGGTTGAGAGACCACCTTTGGCACCATTGATTCCAACGAAAGACGGAGTGGCTTTGCTGATTGACTGTGGTGCAAATGTTGATTCCCGACCGTCTCATCTGATTCAATTTGCAAAGATGGGGACTGTATATATGGAAAATATCGTAGGGATTCAAAATCCAAGAGTCGGACTGGTTAATATTGGAACAGAAGAAGAAAAAGGGAATGCGCTGACAAAAGAGACCTACCAGTTATTAAAGCAAACAAAAGGCATTCATTTTGTTGGAAATATTGAAGCGAGAGATATTCCTGAAGGGGCTGCAGATATAGCAGTATGCGATGCCTTTGTGGGAAACGTAATCTTAAAGACCTATGAAGGTGTGGGAGCCGTTTTATTATCCAAAATCAAAGGAAGCATTATGAACGGTTTCAAAAATAAAATTGGTGCCATGTTAATAAAAAAAGACCTGAAAGCTACAATGAAGAGTTTTAATATTGAAGAATACGGCGGTGCGCCATTGTTAGGGCTGAAAGGACTTTTGGTAAAAACACATGGAAACTCAAAAGCAATAGAGATTAAAAATTCCATATTCCAGTGTGCGACATTTAAGGAAATGGATTTGAATAATAAGTTTAAAGAAAAACTGGAGTTGAACAATTAGGAGGAAAGGAAAATGGAATTAGAAAGATTAACAAGTGCCATAGCGGATGTGCTGAATATTGAGCAGAGCACAATCACTGAAGATAGCAAGTTTGTAGAAGATTTAGGAGCCGATTCCTTAGATATTCTTGAAATTATTATGGGAATCGAAGATGAATTCGGTATTAAGATTCCTACGGAAGCAACAGAAAATGTTGTTACGGTAGGGGATGCATATGAGGCAATTAAAAAAGCTTTGGAATAAGAGATATTTTTGGATTCAATGGTGAAGCCGGTAAAGTAGATTTGATGAATAATGTTTGTGATATGATATTTTGTACGGAAAGCCCTAGTAATAGGGCTTTTTAATTGACAGATGAAAAGCAGTGATTTATGACTGTAAAAACACTGCCCAAGAACGAAACCGGCGGATTTTTTGTCTTTAAATAGATGTGAATTCTTTTAAAATGGAAAGGATTGGGGAATGAATACGAATTATTCGCAATTGGAAGAGTGTATCGGATATGAATTTCACAATAAAGAGCTGCTGATTAATGCATTGACCCATACATCTTATGCAAATGAGCACAGGCATAAGGGGATGAAAGATAATGAACGGCTGGAGTTTCTCGGAGACGCGGTTTTGGAACTGCTATCCAGTGAATATTTGTTTATGAATATGCAGGAAATGCCGGAGGGAAAAATGACAAAACTCAGAGCCAGTCTTGTCTGTGAACCCACTTTGGCGTCGGACGCCAAGTCATTTGGCTTGGAAGAGTTCCTTTATCTGGGGAAAGGTGAAAATGAGACAGGCGGAAGAAGCAGAGATTCTATCATATCAGATGCATTTGAGGCGTTAATCGGTGCAATTTATATAGACGGAGGGCTGGAGAGCGCCAGAAAGTTCGTCTTGCGGTTTGCACTCAATGATATTGACAATAAAAAGCTGTTTTTTGACAGTAAGACGATTTTGCAGGAAAGATTAAATTCCGTGAAAAGAGGTAATCTTTCCTATGAGATTGTCGACGAAACAGGTCCCGACCATAATAAATCCTATGTGGCAGTGGCAAAACTAGATGATGAAATTATCGGTCAGGGAGAAGGACACACAAAGAAAGCTGCGGAACAACAGGCAGCTTATTGTGCGTTAAAAACATTAGATAAGAGGAAATAAAATGTATTTAAAAAGTATTGAGATACACGGTTTTAAATCTTTTGCAAATAAAATAAATTTTGAATTCCATAATGGCATTACAGGTATTGTAGGACCAAACGGCTCCGGTAAAAGTAATGTTGCCGATGCTGTGCGATGGGTTTTGGGTGAGCAGAAAATAAAGCAGTTAAGAAGCTCAAAAATGGAAGATGTGATATTTGCAGGTACCGAAAACAGAAAACCCATGGGATATGCATATGTCGCCATAACATTTGACAATTCAGATCATAAGTTGAATATCGATTATAACGAAGTTACTGTGTCCAGAAGACTTTTCAGATCCGGTGAGAGCGAATATATGATTAACGGAACGCAGGTCCGTCTAAAAGATGTAAACGAACTGTTTTATGATACGGGGATCGGCAAAGAGGGCTATTCTATCATCGGTCAGGGACAGATAGATAAGATACTCAGCGGAAAACCGGAAGAGAGAAGAGAGCTTTTCGATGAGGCGGCAGGGATTGTCAAATTCAAACGGCGTAAAAATGATGCAATGAAAAAACTGGATGACCAAAATCAAAACCTTGTCCGTGTAACAGATATTTTAAGCGAACTTGAAAGACAGGTTGTTCCGCTGGAAAAACAGTGTGAAAAAGCAAAAAGATATTTGTCTTTAAAAGAAGCGTTAAAGATAAATGACGTAAATATGTTTCTTATTGAAATTGACGAAATAAGAAACAGGCTGACACAGATTGATGAAAAAATTAAGATTGCATCGTCAGATATGCAGACTGCCAACGATGAATTTGAAAAGATTAAAGCAAATTACACAAAACTGGAACAGATTATAGAAGAGATCAATACTTCAATTGAAACAAAAAAGGCGACGTTAAATGAGACTGTTCTCAATATAGAAAAATTTGAAGGGCAGATCAATGTTATCAAAGAACAGATTAATTCTGCAAAAAGCAATGAGTCATATATGAATCAGAGAATTCAGTCTCTGACGACAGAAATTGAGCAGCAACAGGAAGAATTGGTGCAAGCGGAAAAAGATAAACTGGAGAATGAAGAGACATTAAATCAGATTGTTGCGAATCAGTCACAGATGAATGATGATATTGCCGGAATCAACAGTAATATTTCGGAGCTTGAAGAGGAAATCGAAAAGGATAAAGCGGAAATCATTGAATTGTTAAATGCAAAGTCTTTCATTAAAACAAAAATTCAAAGATGCGACACTTTATTGGAACAGATTAATCTTCGCAAAGCACAGTTGAATCAGAAGCTGATTGCATTCCAAAGTCAGAAAGACAGTCAGGATTCTGTGATTGAGCAGCTTGAAAAACAGCTGGAAGAGGTTCATGCAGAAATTGAACAGGTTACAGAAACTTTAAACAATTATAAGAATGACCTGGAAAAATTAAGAACAGAAAATTCTGAGTTAACAAAAAAGCGGACACAGAATCAGGAAAAATATCACAAATCAAAGTCAAATCTGGATGCCTTAAAAAATATTACAGAACGCTATGAAGGTTATGGCAACAGCATTAAGAAGGTAATGGAACTTAAGGAAAACAAAAAGGGAATTATCGGTGTTGTTGCAGATATTATCAAAGTTGATAAAAAATATGAAGTGGCGATTGAAACTGCGCTTGGCGGTAATATTCAGAATATTGTCACAGATACTGAGACAACGGCAAAGGAAACCATCGAATATTTAAAGAAGCACAAATATGGCAGAGCGACATTTCTTCCGCTTAGCAGCATGAGCAATAAGACAAACTTTAATGCACCGGACGCCATGGAAGAAAAAGGTGTCATCGGGCTTGCCAGTGATCTTGTAGACATTAAGAAACAATATGAAGGTGTTGCAAAGTATCTTTTGGGAAGGGTTATGGTTGTAGATACCATAGACAATGCCATTACCATTGAGAGAAAATACAGATACACAGTGAGAATTGTGACGCTGGAAGGAGAATACCTAAATGTGGGGGGCTCTATTTCCGGTGGTGCCTTTAAAAATAACAGTAATCTTCTCGGAAGAAGGCGGGAAATCGATGAACTGGAAATACTGCTCAAAGAATTGAAGGCTGAAAAAGATCGTTTGGACAAAGAACTGATTGAAAATCGAAGTGAGATAAGCATAATTTCTGAAGAGGTTCAGAAAATAAATCAGGGACTTCAGGAACAGCTTATTATTAAGAATACAATAGAAATTAACTTAAAACAGGCAAACGCAAAAAAAGACAGCCTGATCAATGAATATCAGGACTATACAAAAGAAAGTGAAGATATCACAAATGAGATTTCTGATATTCATAAGAATAGCAGTCAGTTAAATGAGGAATTAACGGGTACGGAAGACAGAAGCAAAAATCTTGAACACAATGTTGTGGAAAAAAACAAAGCTTTAGGCGAACTAAAAGAACAACTGGTTTCTAAAAATTCGCTGCTTGAGGAAATTAACATTGAAATTGCAAATCTGAAGCAGAAGCATGATTTTATCATTGAAAAAATAAACAAATCCAAAGAACTTACAGACGGACTGGACAAAGAACTGGAAGAAATTAAAAATAATTCAAAAGAAAATAACAGTGAAATTGCAGCCCGTTTGGAGACAATTGAGAATTTCACAAAAGAAATGGAGAAAAGCAGAAATCTCATTGATGTTCTAAATGATGAAATCCGACAGGCGCAGGAAGAAAAAGAGAGTCAAAGCAGAGAACACAAAGACTTTTTCGAAAAGAGAGAAGAATTATCAAAGAGAATTTCTGATCTGGATAAAGAAATATACAGATTAAGCAGTCAGAAAGAAAACCTTGAAGAAAAGACAGAAAATAAAGAGTCCTATATGTGGAATGAATATGAAATCACATATAGAAAAGCGATGGAAATGAAAAATGATGATTTTACGGACAAATCTGTACTCAGGGAAAGTATTGCGAATATCAGAAAAGAAATGAAGTCTCTCGGTGATGTTAATGTCAATGCCATTGAAGAATTCAAGGAAGTTAATGAGCGATATCAGTTTATGAAGAATCAGCATGAAGATCTGATGGAGGCAAAAGATAATCTTCTTAAAATTATTGATGAACTTGAAGTTGGAATGCGAAAGCAGTTCCGGGAAAAATTTGAAGAGATTAAGACCGAGTTTGACAATGTGTTTAAGGAACTGTTTGGCGGTGGCAAGGGAACCATTGAACTTACGGAGGCGGATGATATTCTCGAAGCGGGAATTAACATTATTTCCCAGCCGCCCGGAAAGAAACTACAAAATATGATGCAGCTTTCCGGCGGAGAAAAAGCATTGACGGCAATCAGTTTGTTGTTTGCAATCCAAAATCTTAAACCGTCACCATTTTGTCTGTTGGATGAAATTGAAGCGGCATTGGATGGCTCAAACGTGGTAAGGTTTGCTGAATATTTACATAAGTTGACAAAGAATACGCAGTTTATTGTTATCACACACAGGCGGGGAACAATGAGTTGTGCGGACAGACTTTATGGAATCACAATGCAGGAGAAGGGGATCTCCGCATTGGTTTCTGTGGACCTTTTGGAAAACAGTTTAGAAAAAGACGAATAATATCTAAATTTAATAATTATGTGAGGGTGATTTCATGGCAGGAAAATTTTTTGAAAAACTTGTTTCCGGATTATCAAAGACGAGAAACAACATTGTTTCGGGATTGAATTCGATATTTACCGGATTTTCAAGCATTGATGAGGATTTTTATGAAGAGTTAGAAGAAACGCTTATCATGAGCGATATCGGCGTCAATACAACGGAGGAAATTCTCGAAAATTTAAGAGAACAGGTTAAGGAACTTAAAGTGAAAGAGCCGATGGAATGTAAGGAACTTCTTATAAAAAACATTGAAGAAGAGATGAATCTCGGTGAAAATGCCTATGATTTTGAAAATGAAAAATCAGTGATTCTTGTTATTGGAGTGAATGGCGTAGGGAAAACAACTTCGATTGGAAAACTGGCAAGCCAGTATAAAAATAATGGGAAAAAGGTGGTTCTTGCGGCTGCGGACACATTCCGGGCGGCCGCAGCGGATCAATTAAAAGAATGGTCTAACAGAGCAGGTGTCGATATTGTAATGGGAGCGGAAGGCTCTGATCCGGGATCGGTTTTGTTTGATGCCATTTCATCTGCAAAAAATAAAAATGCGGATATTTTACTTTGTGATACGGCCGGAAGGCTCCATAATAAAAAAAATCTGATGGAAGAACTGAAAAAACTGGACAGAATTATAGAAAAAGAGTATGGGGACTGTCACAGAGAAAATTTTATTGTTCTGGATGCGACTACCGGGCAGAATGCTCTCGTACAGGCAAAACAGTTTCAGGAATGTGCAGATATTACCGGCGTAATTCTTACAAAAATGGATGGTTCGGCAAAGGGCGGCATTGCAATAGCAATTCAGTCGGAGCTTGGCATTCCGGTTAAATATATTGGCGTCGGCGAGCAGATTGACGATTTGCAGAAGTTTAATTCTCATGAATTTGTAGAGGCGTTGTTTTGTGAATCTTAAACAGGAGTCGGGAAACAGAACATTATGAATAAAATCAAAATGTAAAATAACAGCAAGGAAGTGAAAAAACATGGAAGAGAAACTTACTTTAAAAAAATTTGAAGAAGCCAGTGAAATTGTAAAAAAAGTCACATTAAATACAAATCTTATTTACAGTGATTATTTTAGCGCTCAGACAGGAAATCAGGTGTATATTAAGCCGGAAAATATGCAGTTTACAGGTGCTTACAAAGTCCGTGGTTCATATTATAAAATCAGCACTCTGTCAGAAGAAGAAAGGGAGAGAGGGCTTATCACAGCCTCAGCCGGAAATCATGCGCAGGGTGTGGCATATGCCGCAAAGCTTTATGGTGTGAAGGCAACCATTGTCATGCCTACAATCACACCGCTTATGAAAGTCAACAGAACAAAGAGCTATGGGGCAGATGTTATTCTGTATGGCGATGTTTATGATGATGCCTGCAAATATGCGTTAAATCTGGCAAGTAAGCATGGTTATACATTTATTCATCCTTTTGATGATTTGGATGTGGCGGCAGGCCAGGGAACCATTGCCATGGAAATCTTTAAGGAATTGCCAACGGTGGATTATATTCTGGTTCCGATTGGCGGCGGCGGACTTGCCACAGGTGTAGGAACATTGGCGAAGCTGCTAAACCCAAGAATTAAGGTGATTGGTGTTGAACCGGAACAGGCAGCCTGCATGAAGGCTTCACTGAAGGCGGGAGAAGTTGTCACATTGCCGAGTGCAAATACAATCGCTGACGGTACAGCAGTAAAAACGCCGGGAACAAATATTTTCCCATATATTCAAAAGAATATTGATGATATTATAACGATTAAAGATGAAGAATTAATTGATGCCTTTTTGGATATGGTTGAGAATCACAAACTGGTGGCTGAAAATTCAGGACTTCTTACGATTGCAGCCTTAAATCATCTGAAATGCAAGGACAAGAAGGTTGTTTCCATTATCAGTGGAGGTAATATGGATATTATTACAATGTCCTCCACTTTACAGCATGGGCTGATTCAGAGAGGAAGAGTGTTCACTGTTTCTGTTTTGCTTCCGGACAAGCCGGGCGAATTGGTAAAAGTTGCAAATAAGATTGCCGAACAGCAGGGCAATGTAATTAAGCTGGAACACAATCAGTTTGTGTCAGTCAACAGAAATGCGGCAGTGGAATTAAAGGTTACAATGGAGTGCTTTGGCCATGAACATAAAAAGCAGATTTTGAAGGCATTGAGTGATGCCGGATATAATCCCAAGGAAGAAGCACCGAATTTATAATAATTATAAAAATAAGAAGAATGTGGAAACACTGACAGGTGAACAAATAAACTGTTTTTTAGAAATTCCGGGGTGTCAAGAAAAAATACTTGACACCCTTTCTTTTATGCTGTATTATACACAAGGTAAGAAAAGGTGCAAAGATGAAAGATATTTTGAAAAGTTCTCTTTTATATGATTTTTACGGGGAGTTACTGACAGAACATCAAAAAGAAATATATGAAGATTTTATTCTCAATGATTTGAGTCTTGGAGAAATCGCGCAGGAACGGGGGATTTCCAGGCAGGGAGTTCACGATCTGGTAAAGCGGTGTGACAGAATTCTCAACAGTTATGAAGAAAAACTTCATTTGGTAGAACGATTTTCCAAGACAAAGGAAGATGTTGTAGAAATCTGCAAGTTGGCTGACAGTCAGTGCGATGGAGAGAATATTTCCAAAATAAAAAAAATTGCACAGGAAATTTTAGATAATTATTAGGAGGTATGGGCTTGGCTTTTGAGAGCTTATCCGATAAATTACAAAATATATTTAAAAATCTGAGAAGTAAAGGCAGACTTACAGAAGCAGATGTCAAGGCGGCATTAAAAGAAGTAAAAATTGCACTTCTGGAGGCAGATGTCAACTTTAAGGTTGTAAAAGATTTTATAAAAAAAGTGAATGAGCGTGCCGTTGGGCAGGATGTTATGCGCAGTCTGACGCCGGGACAGATGGTTATAAAGATCGTTAATGAAGAACTTACAGCACTTATGGGTTCCGAGACGACAGAGTTAAAATTGCTTCCGGATAATGAAGTCACGATTATTATGATGATGGGACTGCAAGGTGCAGGTAAGACCACAACCGCGGCAAAAATTGCGGGAAAGTTAAAGGCGAAAGGGAAAAGGCCTTTGCTTGTAGCCTGTGATGTTTACAGACCGGCGGCCATTGAACAGTTGAAAATAAATGGTGAAAAACAGCAGGTTCCCGTTTTTTCTATGGGGGATAAACAGAAGCCTTTAAATATTGCAAAGGCGGCAATTGAGCATGCAAAGAAGAATAATAATAATGTTGTCATTCTGGATACGGCGGGGCGTTTACATGTAGATGAAGACATGATGAATGAACTTGTAGAGATTCGGGATCATATCAATTTGACGCAGACAGTACTTGTGGTGGATGCCATGACCGGTCAGGATGCTGTAAATGTCGCCAAAGAATTTAATGAAAAAATCGGAATTGATGGCATTATCGTTACAAAATTAGATGGCGATACCAGAGGCGGTGCGGCATTATCGATTAAAGCGATTACCGGAAAGCCGATTTTATATATTGGTATGGGAGAAAAACTTTCTGATCTGGAACAGTTTTATCCGGACAGAATGGCTTCCAGAATTCTTGGAATGGGAGATGTGCTTTCGCTGATTGAAAAGGCGGAACAGACCATTTACCAGGAAAAGGCAAAAGAGATGGAGCAACGCTTAAAGAAAGCGCAGTTTACATTTGATGATTATCTGGAATATATGGGACAGATAAAGAATATGGGAGGACTTTCTTCCCTGCTCAGCATGATGCCGGGAATTGGCGGGAAAATCAGTGATGATATGCTCCCGGATGAAAAACAGCTTGGCAAGATTGAGGCGATTATCTATTCCATGACAAAAGAAGAAAGAGGAAATCCTGATTTGTTGAATCCTTCCCGAAAGCAGCGAATTGCAAAAGGGGCAGGCGTAGATATCAGTCAGGTAAATAAACTTGTAAAACAGTTTGAACAGTCCAGAAAGATGATGAAAAATATGAATGGTCTGATGGGCGGCAAGGGAAAACGAAGAGGCGGCTTTAAGATGCCTTTTGGGTTTTAATTATTTTGCTTTCACGAAAACAAAGGTTTTCTGAAGATATACAAATTTTTACGGAGGTAAAGAAAAGATGGCAGTTAAAATCAGATTAAAAAGAATGGGTAAGAAGAAAAATCCTTTTTACAGAATAGTAGTTGCTGATTCAAGAGCACCAAGAGATGGCAGATTTATCGAAGAAATCGGAACATATGATCCGAATCAGGATCCTAGTGTATTTGATGTAAATGAAGAATCTGTAAAAAAATGGTTAGCAAACGGAGCTCAGCCAACAGAAACTGTTGGTAAACTTTTAAAAATCGCTGGCATTGAAAAATAGTGTTAGGAGGGCAGATTCATGAAAGAATTGGTTGAAACAATTGCAAAAGCACTTGTTGACTCTCCAGATGAAGTGGTTGTAACAGAAACAGAAACGGAAAGAGAAATCCTTTTACAGTTACATGTTGCCCAGGAAGATATGGGAAAAGTAATTGGAAAGCAGGGGAGAATCGCAAAAGCTATCCGTTCCGTGGTTAAGGCGGCTTCTTCAAAATGCGATAAAAAAGTTAAGGTTGAAATACTTTAATTACAAGTGCAACAAGGCTGGTTTGAACCAGCCTTGTTTTATGTAAAGGAAACATGTCAGAGAACAATTTTTCTTATGTAAAGGAATTATATGATATGGAAGATTATTTGAGAGTGGGAGTTATCAGCAGTACCCATGGGGTAAGAGGCGAGGTAAAAGTGTACCCGACAACCGATGATATAAAAAGATTTGATTATCTGGAAGAAACAATACTGGATACCGGAAAAGAATATATGACATTACATGTGACAGGGGTAAAATACTTTAAGAACATGGTCATTTTAAAATTTCAGGAATTTGATAATGTAGATCAGGTCATTCCTTATAAAGGGAAAGATCTTCTTGTGACGAGAGAAAATGCCATTCCGTTGGAAGACGGACAGCAGTTTGTCGCAGATCTGATCGGATGCGATGTTATCACGGACCAGGGAGACAGGCTGGGAAAACTGACAGATGTTTTAAAGACAGGAGCGAATGACGTATATGTTGTTACAATGGAAAACGGCAGAGAAGTTCTTTTGCCGGTGAT
>CALWNA010000258.1 GCA_944382505.1 uncultured Lachnospiraceae bacterium | reverse complement strand
GAATACTCCTTGCCACGAAATAAAGAAACACATTTGTGGACTATTGTCCACAAATGTGTTGTAAACTTAAGTTACCCCCACTCTTGACAAAGAGCCATAAAAAAAGAGTGAATCGCAAAAGAATCCTTTCTTTCTAGCGCTTCACCCTTTATTCTTTACGCTTAACTCAATTAAGCCTGTCCAATTGAACCGAAAAGTTCCATTTTTTCCTTAACTGTTGCCTTGATAGCTTCAGCACCAGGAGCAAGTAACTTACGAGGGTCAAATCCCTTACCTTCTAAATCTTTACCTGCTTCAATGTATTTTCTTGTAGCTTCTGCAAAGGATAACTGACATTCTGTATTAACATTAATCTTTGATACTCCAAGGTCGATAGCTTTTTTAATCATATCTTCCGGAATACCTGTACCACCGTGAAGAACCAGTGGCATAATTCCTGTCTTCTGCTGGATTGCATCCAATGTCTCAAAGCTAAGCCCTTCCCAATTATCAGGATATTTACCATGAATATTGCCGATACCTGCTGCAAGCATATCTACTCCGAGGTCAGCCACTGCCTTACATTCGTCCGGATCTGCGCATTCACCTTTACCGATAACACCGTCTTCCTCGCCACCGATAGAACCAACTTCAGCTTCGATTGATAAACCAAGTGCATGTGCTACATTCACTAATTCCTGTGTCTTCGCAATATTTTCTTCGATTGGATAATGAGAACCATCAAACATAATTGATGTAAATCCAGCCTTAATACACTTATAACATCCCTCATATGAACCATGATCCAAGTGAAGAGCCACAGGAACTGTAATTCCTAATTCTTCGTCCATTGCCTTTACCATAGCAGCAACTGTCTTAAATCCTGTCATATACTTTCCGGCACCTTCCGATACACCTAAAATAACAGGGCTTTTTAATTCTTCTGCTGTCAAAAGAATTGACTTTGTCCATTCAAGATTGTTGATATTGAACTGTCCAACGGCATAATGACCTGCCTTCGCTTTTACTAACATTTCTTTCGCTGATACTAACATAATGTACCTCCGTAATTTTTTTGAAATTTTCTTTTATTGTTAATTTCTAAACAACTTCTTTTATTATACCCCATTTTATGAGTATTGCAAACATATTTTGATGTTTTAATGTTATCATGTCTTAATATCAGCAATTAATATTTTTCCCTTATAGTATACATCATCTAAAGATGTCACACCATTTTAGGAATTCAGTGTTTTTTACTGTTATTTATGTTATCTTGAAGTAATTGAATTACCTTATCCGATTGTCCTATACGAAAAAGCGACAGTCTTGTGTTAACCGTTTGGATATTTATGTAATTTCCTTTTTTGTTCACATCTAATATTTCAGAATATGAAAATTCATATTTATCTGATTGTTGCATGCCTGTTGATACATACACTTTATTTTTACAAATACAAATAGACATTAAAGAATTATTATTGAACATATATACATTATGTTCCACCATCTTTTATCAGCTTCAGCTTTTAATAATACTTTATCCATTATTTCAAACCTGCTCTCTGCTTTATCATTGGAATTAATTTGTCTACATCTTTAATATCAACTTTGTACTGCTCTGTAGTTGTATTAATAACTAACCATGGGATAATTCCCTTTTTCTCCATGTTTACGGATTTAATATCTTTATATTCTATATCTGCGATTTTTGTTGCATTTGCAAGTGCCGTAAGCTGAAAACTTTTAATAGAAATTTTTTCTGAATGGATTTCAACATAATTTCCCATTTTTTTGAATATACAAACAAATTCTATTATTCCCACCATAAGAAATACAAGAGAAAGTATATAAAAAATTGTTTCGTTATTGTTGTTGCTAAAAAAGTTCACTTTGCGAGTTTCTGCAATATAAGCAGAAAACATCATTGATGCAACTATAAGCGAAAATATACCACCAATTGCTTCTAAAATTATTTGCTTTGTTTCAATACCTTTAATTTTTGTCATTTCTTTCTCCTCCTGTTTTTATCATAAAAGTTATAAAGTTAATCATAATTATTAATGTTTCGCGAATTCAATTATGATTACTTATTATATCATTTTTTAAACAAATAGCAATGTTATTTTTAGCTAATTGTTTATTAACAAATATAAATTTAAACTGTAAGCTAAATATATTAGTAATACTGTAAAAGGAGAGTTATTTTGGACTACAAGTTATTAGGTAAAAATATTAAAGAAGCGCGTAAATCTTTAAACATGACACAAGAACAATTAGCAGAAAAGATTGATGTGTCTACGGTTTTCATAAGCCAGATAGAAAATGGTACAAGAAAGCCCAGTTTAGAAACGCTTTACAAACTGTCAGTTTCTCTAAATATAAAAATTGATACATTAATCAATAGCAAAGAGCCAAGTGATACTCCTGAAGATATTGAAAGACTAACCGAATTGTTAAGTATGTGTTCCAGCAAAGAAAGACGTTTTATAACAGATATTTCAAAAGAGATGATTATTCGATTAATGGGAGATAAATTACTTTAAACAGCAAAAAGATGGATTGTATTCTGTATACATTCCATCTTTTTCTATCCATACAGTAACCTTTATTAGCTAACGCTTACAACCACTAGGATTATATGCATAAAAATTTTTCTTATTTAAGTCCTCTGTAACCATACGAAGTGCTTCACCAAATCTTTGGAAATGTACAATTTCCCGTTTCCGAAGGAATTTTATTGGTTCTGCCACTTCACAGTCTTTTACCAGCGTCAGGATGTTATCATAAGTTTTTCGTGCTTTTTGTTCCGCCGCCATATCTTCATACAAATCCGTTATCGGATCACCGGAAGATTGAAATTGATTTGCATTAAATGGCACTCCTCCTGCTGCCTGCGGCCAGACCCCTAACGTATGGTCAACATAATATTTCTCAAATCCCGCTGTGTCAACTTCATCACACGGTAAATCCTTTACCAATTGTGAAACGATGGTTCCCACTATTTCAAGGTGTCCCATTTCTTCAGTAGCAATGTCATTCAAAAGCCCTGCAACTTTTGGATTTTTCATTGCATATTTCTGGGACATATACCTAAGGGCTGCGCCGGCTTCTCCATCGGGCCCACCATACATCAACAACGTATAATAATAGGAAGAAATTAATGATAAACTGTTCTTATATATCTGCCTCCAGGAACATCCCCGGAGGCTTTGTTTTTATGATATCACTTTTTTAAACATCTGCCACATCTTATTATTCTTTCCAACCATCGGAAGTGGACAGGTCTTTCCATTCACATCCCAGTGCCTTATGATTGTCTTAGCATTCGGACAGCGTTTCCGGATTCGTTTCACCAGCTTCTTTGTCGCTTTTGCCTGTTTTTTAGAATATCCTGTCACACAGTCACAAAGTTCAATGCTGACACTGTTATAGTTTGTGCATTTTCCGTAGTAAGTGCCAGCCCCATTCGATGTTGAGTATAAACCTCCAACTGCCCAAGCGGTTCTGTTCATGTTAATTGATTTGTAAACGACCCCTTTTTTGCCTACAAAGAAATGTGCTCCGGCTTCTCTGGTATTGGAATTTGCGAAATACCTTGCGTTGTTCTCCGCAGTATCACCTTTGTTTCCGGTGTAATGGATTACGATATATTTTACATCTGTCAATTTACGTTTTTTAGCCGAATAATAGCTAATTTTTTTGGCTAATAGCTTATGTATCTTTAATTTCATTTTAAACCTCGCTTTCTATGACTTGTAAGCCATACTCTTTTGCACAAGTATTTTCTATCCTGCAACCTCTATATTTATCCCAATCTTTAGCAAAATAAACTATATCCGCTGCCGACAACAATTCAAGGCTCTTGCCTAAAAACCATAATGGTCTTGCTTCTGCCGGAGCTAATCTGTCTATAACTTCAACTTTTTCCCCGATTAATTCTTCTGCTTCTGATATAGCCTTTTTTCTTTCTTCTTTGATTTCTTCATCACTCTTTCCATTCATTGGCTGACTTATAAATAACTTTTTCATTATATTAATCCTCCTGTACTTCTGGCAGACCTGCCACTGATGTTGCCACTGATAATATTCCTGCCAGCACCGTTGCCGATATGACCACTTTCCAGTCCACAGCTGCCAACACTGCCGCACTACCTACCGTGGCTAT
>CALWNA010000257.1 GCA_944382505.1 uncultured Lachnospiraceae bacterium | reverse complement strand
CACTCTTTTTCCTCTTCGGGGGTAAGGGGTTCCAGAAAAGTTTTCAATACAACACCTCGCGACATACTTAATCTATTTTATGCGTAGCTGTAATTTGTGGTGCATGTACCCCAAAAAAAGTGAGATTGCAGACAATATCTGCAATCTCACTTTTCACTTTTCATTCTGAGAATATCTCCTGCCTCCGGCTCCATTCCCAAATCAATTAATATTTTCTGTTTTGGATGCGGGCAGCTTTCCATAGCGTTCCCCTCTTTGTCCCAGATAGATTGTACAGTCACTTCGATATCTCTGCCGTCAGGTTTCATCACCTCAATAACGTCGCCAACACAGAATTTATTCTTTTGCTCAATTTCATAAACCTGCGGCTTTGGATTTTCTCCCACAATCCCCAGATAAACATAGTCTCTTTCATATACATTATTATCATATATCTGTGCATTTTCATCCGGTCTGCCAAAGAAAAATCCTGTTGTATACTGTCTGTAAGTACACTGAGAAATCAATTTTCTGTATTTTGGAATATTTGCCTGATATTTTGCGGGATCTTCAAAATAATCATCTATTGCCATTCTGTAAGTCCGAGCCACAGTTGCCACATAAAGAGCTGTTTTCATTCTGCCCTCTATCTTAAAACTGTCGATTCCCGCATCTACCAGCTCCGGTATATGTTCTATCATACACAAATCCTTTGAATTAAAAATGTAAGTCCCTCTTTCATTTTCCTCCACAGGCATATACTGTCCCGGTCTTGATTCCTCGACCACTGCATATTTCCAACGGCACGGATGTGTACATGCACCTTTATTTGCATCCCTTCCTGTCATAAAACTGCTCAAAAGACAGCGACCCGAATAGGAAATGCACATTGCTCCATGTATAAAGGTCTCAATTTCCAAATCATCCGGTATGTTCTGTCGGATTTCTTTAATCTCCTTTATGGAAAGCTCCCTTGCTGAAACAACACGCTTTGCTCCAAGACGGTGCCAGAAATTGTACGTTCCGTAATTTGTGTTGTTTGCCTGGGTACTGATATGGAGTTCCATTTCCGGCAATATTTCTTTTGCTATTGTGAAAATTGCCGGATCCGAAATTATGAGCGCATCCGGTTTAACTTTCTTCAGGTCATTGAAATATGCCTTGACAGGTTCAATATCCGCATTATGCGCCAAAATATTTGCTGTGACGTATACTTTGACGCCTCTTTGATGTGCAAATACAACCCCTTCTTGCATTTCTTCGATTGAAAAATTCTTTGCTTTTGCCCGCAGTCCGAAAACTTCTCCGCCGATATATACGGCATCCGCACCATATCTGACGGCTGTTTTCAAAACTTCCAGACTACTTGCAGGTACTAATAATTCAGGTTTCTTCATATACACTCTTCCTTTATCTTTCATGGAGACATGGTCTGAATTTCATTTTCAGGCTTTCTTTCCAACCTTCACACTCATTGTTATCCCATCTCCAATCGGCACAATACTGGTTTCCAACTGCGGGTGATTCTTTACAATCTCCATATATTCCCGCATACGCTTATGTATTGTTCGGTCTCTTCGCCTCACAACATATTTTGACTCAATCAAATCACCTTCCTGCAAAACATTGTCTGCAATGAGTACGGCTCCTTCCCGCATCAGTCTCAAAACTTCCGGAAGAAAATGAATATATTGTGCTTTTGCCGCATCCATAAACACAAAATCAAACTGTTCTGCCTGCAGCGTCGGCATTATTTTCATTGCATCCCCTTCCAAAAGGGTAATCACATTTTCTCTGCCGGCTTTTGCAATATTATCCTTTGCCGCCTGAATCCGCTTATCATAATTTTCTATTGTAGTAATCGTTGCATCACTGTCAATACTTTCACTCATTAAAATGGCTGAGTACCCGATTGCAGTACCCAGCTCTAAAATTTTCTTTGGCTTTTTGATTGTCAGCATTACCTTCAGGAAACTTTCCATTTCCTTTCTGATAATCGGTACTTTATCAATATGTGCCTGTTGTTCTATTGCTTCCAGTATCCGGCTGTTCTCTTTTTCCAGCGAATTGATATATGTTACAATTCTTTCATTAACGATCATATAATCTCCATTCTGCGCTTTTTCGGGTACAACGCAAACAATAGTGAAGGTTTTTTGTCACATTACTCCTCTGATGTCTCTGCTTCCTGTTTATTCTCTTCCGGACCTGCTGCTATGGTTTTAAAAATTTCCTCACTGCTCTGGGAAGTATTAAACAAATATGTTCCCGGCTCGATACTTTTTACGTCATAAATGTAAGACTGTACCATAAATATGGCGGAATCATCAATAACCTGATATTCCTCAAGAGTGTCCCCGACCATTTTTATGGTAGTTCCCTCCGCAAATGTAAAGGACATATCCGTGCCCGGTTCCGCTTCCATTGCCTCATTGCTGAAAACTTTTGTTCCAAAGCTGTATGCCGCAGTTGCACATATAATCGCCACCACGATCATAATAACATATTTTAACATTCTGATTGAAATTTTTGCAAATCCCTGCGAAGTTTTTCTGTTATCCATTTGAACTCCTGACTACTCTACTTCCATGATAATCGGTAAAATCATCGGACTTCTCTTCATCTTTTTCCAAAGATACTCTCCGAGACTGTCCTTAACGACCATTTTTATCTTTCCCCAATCTGCATTTCTGCCGCTTAAGCAATCCAGCAATGCATCGGTGACAACCTCTTTTGCGTCTTCTATAAGATTTTCAGACTCTCTGACATATACAAAACCTCTTGTCACAATATCCGGTCCTGCCAGAATCTGGTTAGAATATTTTTCCAATGTCAGCACAACAATAATAATACCGTTTTCTGCCAGATTTTGTCTGTCTCTTAATACGATATTGCCAACATCACCAACCCCCAGTCCGTCGACAAGCACGGAGCCGGCCGGAACTTTTCCTACGATTTTCGCCTCTTCTTTTCCGATGCTAAGTACATCTCCTGATTCCATAAGGAATACATTTTCCTTTGGAATCCCCATCATCTGCGCCAGTTCGCCGTGTTTCTTCAAATGTCTGTATTCTCCGTGCACCGGAATCGAAAACTTCGGCTTAATCAATGAATACATTAATTTTATCTCTTCCTGGCAGGCATGTCCTGATACGTGCGTATCCTGGAAAATCACGTCTGCCCCTTTCATGTACAGTTCATTGATAACTTTTGACACCGCTTTTTCATTTCCCGGTATAGGTGTGGAACTGAACACAATCGTATCTCCCGGCTTGATCTGGACTTTTCTGTGGATAGATGCCGCCATACGTGAAAGGGCGGCCATTGACTCTCCCTGACTTCCTGTTGTAATCAGTACCAATTGATCATCGGTATAATTTTTCATTTCCTCAATACTAATCAATGTATTCTCTGGTATTTTCAGATAATCCATATCTTTTGCAACAGAGATAATATTGACCATACTTCTGCCTTCAACGATAACTTTTCTGTTATATTTGCAGGCTGTATTAATAATCTGTTGAACTCTGTCAACATTGGATGCAAAGGTTGCAATAATAATCCTGCTCTTTGTATGCTCTGCAAAAATATGATCAAATGTACTTCCCACCGTGCGTTCCGACGGTGTAAAGCCCGGTCTTAAAACATTGGTACTGTCGCACATAAGCGCCAACACACCTTTCTTTCCGAGCTCGCTGAATCTTGTCAGATTAATGGCATCGCCAAAAACCGGTGTATAGTCCACCTTGAAATCTCCTGTGTGGACAATAATACCTACCGGTGTATGGATTGCCAAAGCTGCTGCATCTGCAATACTGTGATTTGTTCTGATAAATTCTATTCTGAAATCTCCCAGATGTATGCTTTGTCCAAACTTAATTACTTTTCTTTTAACAACATCCAAAAGTGCATGTTCTTCCAATTTCCCCTCGATAATACCCATTGTCAGCTTTGTTGCGTAAACAGGTGCATTGATTTCTTTTAACACATATGGCAGCGCACCAATATGGTCTTCATGTCCGTGCGTAATGACAAAACCTTTTATTTTCTCTACATTTTCTCTGAGAAACGTTATGTCGGGAATTACACAGTCAATTCCCAACATTTCATCATCCGGAAATGACAGACCGCAGTCCACAACAACAATACTGTCATTATATTCAAAGGCAGTCATGTTCATTCCAATCTGTTCTAATCCTCCCAGTGGAATAACTTTAATTCTTGAGTTTTCATCCATTTTATTTATTTTACCTTCCTTTCAATTTTCTCACGTTCTAAACCTGCTTTTTGGCATACTAATGCCCGAAGCCTTGATCTTCCCTGGTAATATCCACATCTTCGAGCAGCTCAGAAAAAATTCTTCCGATATACTCCAATTCAGAATCCTCTTCTACCATTTCATAGACAGCCTCTTCGTCTTCGTCATTAGATATGTCTTTTAAAATATAAGCAGTTGCTTCATCACTCTCATCATCTGTGACAAGAATGTAATTTACATTGTTAATTCTTGTTTCTTCAACAACATATACAGGCATTTCATTGCCATCTTCATCCACAAAATTAATTTTTTCCTGCATCCTTAATTCAGTCCTCTTCTCTTAACATACACCCCGGATATACTCTCTCTGCCGGCTTTGTCTTTACTTTGACTATGCACCGGGCACACTTTCCTTCTTTTCCAACTCCTGACTTCTCATATAGTCTTCTAATATGATCGTCGCTGCTATCTGATCAACATATTTATATCGATCCTGCTTCTTAATGCCGATACGGTCCATGATTTCATAGGCTTCTACTGTCGTAAGCCTTTCATCCTGAAAAATAACAGGCTTTCCAGTTCTTCTTTTAATCATGGCAGCGAATTCTTTTGTTTTTTCAACTCTCTCGCCTTCTGTTCCATCCAACATGACCGGATATCCTAAAATTATTTTTTCTATATCATACTGCTCAATAAGCTGTTCAATGCGCGCAAGGGTTTTCCTGAGTTTGTTCGGAGAGTCTCTTCGAATAATCTCTACTCCCTGCGCAGTAATCCCCAATGGGTCTGTAACTGCCACGCCTACCGTCTTTGAACCAAAATCCAATCCCAAAATTCTCATGGTGATACCTTTATTCGCGCACACTTAACAGACCTTATAAAAGGTCTGACTAAGCTGATTATTTTAATTTGTTGTTAATGTAATATTTTACAGTTTCTTCAATAAGTTCATCACGTTCAACTTTCATAATAAGACTTCTTGCATTTTTATGGCTGGTAATATAAGTCGGATCTCCCGACATAATATATCCAACAATCTGATTCACAGGATTATAACCCTTTTCAGCTAATGCTTCATAAACCTGCTCAAGTATTTCCTCTACTCCTAATTTTTGTTCCTGTGGAACTCTGAAAAACTGTGTACTACCTAAATCGCTCATCTTCTCACGTCCTTTTTTTCGCCCTCTTCGGCATTATGTAATATAAGTTTAATATAAAACTTAACAGGTGGCAAGCATTATTTCATTATTTAGAAAGTCTTTCAGCGTAACTTCTGCGATTTTCCCCTGCAAATCTTCCTCTGTGGCAAGAGCTGTTTTGATATAATCCTTTGTATGTCCCACCCAATATTCTTTCCCGTTAATTTCTGTTTTTTCTTCAAACAATACCGGTACTTTTATTCCAATTTTTCTTTTTCTGTATGCCTGCGTCAGATACATTCCCACCTTGATTAAATCATCACTTCTTTTTGTCTTTTCCATCTCATCAACCTGACACTTCATTTTTGCCGCTGCGGTACCATTTCTTCGCGAATATTTAAAAACATGTAGTTCTGCAAATCCCACTTTTTTTACAAATTCTCTTGATTCAACATAATCTTCATCGCTCTCTCCGGGAAATCCCACAATTACATCTGTCGTAAATGCCGGGTCATCAAAATACTTTCTTATGATATTGCATTTATTAAAGTATTCACCACAAGTGTAATGTCTATTCATTGCCTTTAATGTTTTATCACATCCGCTCTGCATTGACAAATGAAAATGCGGACATATTTTTTTTACCTTAGAAAGTCTCTGCACAAAATTTTCCGTAATCACCTCAGGATCAATGGAACCCAGCCGGATTCTCTCAATACCCTCAATTGTATCCGCCATTTCGATCACATCAATTAATTTTTTATTGTCATAATCATAGCAGCCAAGATTAATACCTGTAAACACGACTTCCTTAAACCCATTCCCTGCAAGGCGTATAAGTTCCTTTTTAATATTATCAAAATTTCTGCTCCTTATTCTCCCCCTGGCATAAGGAATAATGCAATAAGAGCAAAAGTTATTGCAGCCATCCTGAATTTTCAAATGCGCTCTGGTATGCTCTGTCACTGTGGCAATTTCCAAATCCTCATATTCTGAAGTATTATTTATGTCAATAACATAATCCTCTAAAAATGTCTCTGACTCTTTTTTTTCATGTTTTAAGAAATATTCCTCCAAAATGGACACAATATCCTTTTTCCTGTTATTTCCGACAACAATGTCAATTGCCGGATCCTTCATCGCTTTCTGTGTGGAAGTCTGGGCATAACAGCCACAAGCCACAACAACCGCTTCCGGATTCATTTTTTTTGCTCTGTGAAGCATTTGCCTTGATTTTCTGTCTGCCATATTTGTCACGGAACAAGTGTTTATAATATACACGTCTGCCTGTTCCCCAAAAGGGACAATCATATATCCGGCCTGTTCCAACAACTGTGTCATGGCGTCTGTTTCATATGAATTTACCTTGCAGCCCAGATTATGAAGCGCCGCTTTTTTCATATTGGTTTTTCTCCTTTACTACAATTTTACCAAATTTTAATATAAATTTTCACCGTTGTACTCCTTGACAAAGAACCAATCCGTGCTATTATTTAAACATAAAGACTAAGAGAGGTGAAATTATGAAGACAGTTACTATCAGCTTAGATTCAATTGATAAAGTAAAAGCATTTGTTAATGATATTACCAAGTTTGACACCGACTTCGATTTAGTATCCGGTCGCTATGTCATTGATGCAAAATCAATCATGGGAATCTTCAGTCTTGATCTTTCCAAGCCAATTGATTTAAATATCCATGGCGATAAGGAAATCGATGAAATCCTTGCGGTACTGGAAAAGTACAAAGCATAACCCAAATACATATATCAATTGATTTATCGGCAGGTTTGCATTTGTAAACCTGCCTTTATTTTAATCTTTGGGCCAACTGCAACATACGTTCTTTTTTCTATCCTATCTCAATCACCTGTGCAGTGTTTACCGCCTCTTCAAACATATGGTCAATTTTTTCTGCCAGCTTTGCTTCTGATTTTTTAATCATATTAATATTCGGTTTTGTCACCGGATGCTTTGCCACAAACGTTGTACAACAGTCCTCATATGGAAGAATCGATGTCTCATAGGTATTAATTTTCAAAGCAATATCCACGATTTCCTGTTTATCAAAAGCAATCACCGGTCTGAAAACCGGCATGGTACAAACTTCATTTGTCGCTGCAAGACTTTGCATTGTCTGGCTTGCGACCTGACCGATCGACTCTCCTGTAATAAGCCCCTGTGCCTTTTCCTGTTTTGCAAAATACTCGGCAATCTTCATCATATATCTTCTCATAATAATTGTCAGTTCATCATGGGGACATTTGTCATAAATATACATCTGAATATCTGTGAAATTAACGACATAGAGCTTCATCGGTCCCGCGTATTTTGAAACCAACTTTGCCAAATCGATAACTTTTTGTTTCGCCCGCTCGGATGTATAAGGCGGTGCATGAAAATAAACTGCATCCACGCTGACGCCGCGCTTTGCCGTCATCCATCCTGCAACAGGGCTGTCGATTCCTCCCGACAAAAGAAGCATTGCTTTTCCGGCAGTCCCCACAGGCATCCCTCCCGGCCCCGGAATCGTCTTTGAATATATATTAATATGGTTTCTGATTTCTACATTGAAAATCACTTCCGGATTGTGCACATCAACTTTTGTTTCCGGGAATGTATCAAGGATTCTTCCGCCAAGTTCCGCATTAATTTCCATGGAATCCATCGGATAGTTTTTTCTCGCCCGTCTTGCCATCACCTTAAATGTAAATTTTTTGTCCGGATAATTTTCATCTATATATTGAATGACCTGCAAAGCCAGATCCTCGAATCCATTGTCTTCTATCTGAACCATTGGACAAATGCCGACAATTCCAAAAACATGCTGCAGCGCGTCAACTGCCTCGTCAAAATCATATTCTGCATTTGCTGTGGCATAAATTCTTCCATATTCTTTTGTGACTGCAAAATTACCATCAATCTTATCCAGCGCACTCTGTGCATTATTTACCAGGGCATCCTCAAAAAGATATCTGTTTTTTCCCTTAATACCAATCTCTGCATATTTAATCAAAAAAGATTTGAACATTTTTATCTCCTTACATATTTTCTAAGCATAGGCAGCAGTTCCTTTAACTGCTCTACTGCGTAATCAATTTCTTCGATTGTGTTAAATTCCGAAAAGCTAAACCGGACGGTAGAATCCAGCAACTCACTGTCCACTCCCATGGCTTTTAACGTGGCGCTTACTGCCGGCTTATTGGAGGAACAGGCGCTTCCTGCCGAGACATAGATGCCTTTATCTTCCAGCGCATGAAGAAGCACTTCACTTCTCACGCCCCGAAACCCGGCACTTACGATATGCGGTGCGCCGTCAGTGCCTTTCCTGCTGTGAATCGTCACATCCTCCATTGATTCCAACTGTTCTGTCAGATAGTCCTTTAATTGTGTCATTTTTTTTACATTGGACTCCAGATTTTCATAACAATCCTTCGCAGCCTGTCCGATTCCTGCAATTCCCGGAATATTTTCCGTGCCGGAGCGGACTCCCGTCTGCTGTCCTCCCCCCAGGATTATCGGATGCAGTTTTGTATTTTTTCTGATATAAATAAAACCGATTCCCTTCGGTCCGTGGATTTTATGCCCACTGACAGTCAGAAGGTCAATGTTATCCTTTTTCGGTCTTATTTCCATTTTTCCAAATGCCTGAATGGCATCCACATGATAAACAACCTGTGGATTTACTGTTTTTATATATTGGCCGATTTCCGAAACAGGTTCAATGGCCCCCACTTCATTATTGACATACATAATTGACACAAGTATGGTCTGCTCATCCATTTCTTTTTTCAACGTTTCTAAATTTACCACACCATATCGGTCTACCGGAAGACAGACAACATCAAATCCCTGCTGTTTCAAATATTCCACCGGTCTTGCAACAGACGGGTGTTCTACCGCCGTGGTTATAATTTTATTTCCCTTTCGCTTATTTGCCTTGGCGGTTCCTATGATTGCCATATTGTTGGACTCTGTCCCTCCCGAAGTAAAATAGATTTCCTTCGGATCAACCTTTAAAATCTTTGCTATATCCTCCCGGGCCTGTCTTATATATTTTTCAGCGTTCACTCCCACCATATGCAAAGATGACGGATTTCCAAAATCTTCTGTCATTGTCTTAACCACAATATCTTTTACGGATTCCGTAACAACTGTGGTGGCCGAATTATCAAAATATGCTTCCATTTGTTTCCTCTGTTCTTTCTTTTTGTCTGTAAATACAGCCTGACCGTTTCTCCCGGCGCATTCACAGCTCATTCTTCACTTTGCAACATCAAAACAGCCATCAATGCCATGCCGGCAGTTTCCGTTCGCAGTATCCTTTTCCCAAGCGTAATATCATAAGCGCCCACCGCAATGGCCTGCTGTACTTCTTCTAAAGTAAAACCGCCTTCCGGACCGATAAATATGCCAATGGACATTCCCGGCTTTATCCGGCTTAAAACCTTGCGTGTGTGGTCTATACTTTTTGCCTCCTCGTAAGGAATAAGGATTATGTCCATTTCCCTTGCCTTTTTCAAGGCATTTTGGAAAGTAACTGGTGACAATACCTTCGGAATAATACCTCTCTTAGACTGCTTTGCCGCACTTTCTGCAATAGCATTCCACCGCTTTGTCTTTGCCTCAGCCTTCTTTTCATCCAATTTCACGATACACCGTTTTGTCGAAACCGGCGCAATCTCATACACCCCAAGCTCCACCATTTTTTGAACGACTGTCTCCATCTTATCGCCCTTTGGAAGCGCCTGAAACAACGTAACCTTGATGGGCAGCTCTCGTGCCGGGCCGTTGACATCTTCAATTTTCGCTCTCACTTCATCATTTTCAAGATGCGCAAGCACACAGGTATATTCTCTGTCCTGCCCGTCACTTACAAGCACCTTCTCTCCCGGCCTCATTCGGAGTACATTCTTTATATGATTCACATCCGGTCCGGTAATAATGATTTCGTCCTGAAATATCTGACCTTCATCCACAAAAAACCTATACATAACAGCTCCATATTTTACTACATCAAAAGTGTAATTTTGCTACAAGCTCTTTTTGCAATTTCTTTGCAAGCTTTTTTGTAATTTTATACTAAATTCCTGACTGCTTACACTGAATTTTTAATGCGTTACTGTTCACGCTTAACTGCTATCATGGCTCTCCAATCTGCCTGTTTTTCCACCCGGAGCAACGCAAAATTGGAATTATTGTTTATGGCGTCCTTAACCTCTTCTTCCTTCATATAAATAATCCCCGAAGAAATAAAAATTCCTCCCGGCTTCAAAAACCTGTCCACCATGCCTGCAAGAGGAATAATCACATCTGCAAGTATATTTGCCACAACAATGTCATACTGTTCCTTTTCAAAATCCGCCTGCATGTTTTTGTCTTCTAAAATATTCCCCTCTATCATGGTCACATCTTCCTCCGGAATATAATTTACCAGAAAGTTTTCTTTGGATGCCACAATTGCCGCACTGTCAATATCTGTCATTGTCACGGTTCCTGCCCCCAGTTTCTTTGCCACAATAGAGAGAATCCCACTGCCACATCCCAAATCCAGAACTTTATAACCGGGCTTTACATATTTAATTAACTGATTGATACAAAGCTGGGTTGTATCATGTTTCCCCGTGCCAAATGCAGTTCCCGGATCAATTTCAATCATTTGCATATCCTTGTGCAATTCGTCAACTTCTTCCCATGTAGGCTTAATAAAAAAATCACCCACAGTAAATGATTTAAAATACTTTTTCCAGTTGTTAACCCAGTCAATATCTTCTGTCACACTTTTTTCAATACTGCCCTCCCCTATGTCAATAAAGCGGTTTGCCTCCTTTAATTTGTCCCGGAGCTGCTCCAGCAATTCTTCTGCATTATCGTCTTCTTCCGTATAAAAACTGATATATGCAGTTCCATCATCCTCCGGCAGGTCTGCAAGATAATCAATAAACTGTTTTTCCTTATCTTCCAAAGATAGCTGTACATTGTCCTCGACTTCCATCCCGTTAATTCCCAGTTCTATTAAAAGTCCGCAGACAAAATCTGTTGCCAGTGTTGTAGTTTTTAATCTATATTTATTCCATTTCATAAAAATGCTCCGTTACATAATGATTTTTTTCTTTAATTACTAATCTAGTATGATAACATAACGTATTCAATTAATCAAACCATTTAGCAGTTATTGCGGGATATTATAGGATATTTAGCTTCTTTTAAACTTTTTTGAAATATTTTCCTGTTTTCTTACGTATAACTGATATAACACACAAGCAAAGGAGGTAACTTATGAAAAATTTATGGAAAGGATTTCTCGGATGCCTTTTGGCTGTTACACTTATCGTAGGAGTTTCTGTAATTGCCGGCGCAGCCCCGGCTACACAATCTTTCAATGGAGACTGTGGCAAAAATGCCACATGGACATACAATCAGGCAACGCATACCTTAACAATTCATGGAACAGGAACAATAAAAAGATGTAAAGACTGGAAAAAACTGGACGTTAAACACATCACCATTCAAAACGGAATTTCCGAAATCGGATATGGTTCTTTTCAAAATTTCAGAAAATTAGATACCGTATCCATTCCGGAAACAGTGACCAGCATTGGCCAAAATGCATTTTATCACTCCGGTATTTCCAGTGTCACAATCGGCAAATCCGTTAAAAAAATCGAAAGCAGCGTTTTTGAAGATTGTAAACGTCTCAAAACTGTCACTTGGAATGCTGACACGATTCCAAATTATACGTTTGATGGCTGTAACAGATTAGAGAACATTAATATAAAATCAAACATTACAAAAATTGGGACTCATGCGTTTTCAAAAACAGCGTTGAAATCTTTTGATATGCCAGACAGCGTCACTTACGTTGGTGACAATGCTTTTAGTTATTGCAAAAAACTAACCGGTTTAACGTTCTCGAAGAATGTGACAACAATTCCGAAATCCGTGGCAAAAAGAACGCCTGCCCTGGATAAAATTATAATTAAAAACGGAACGTCTGCAATATCTAAAAATGCTTTTGAAAAATGTGGAGCCAGAGAGATTATTCTTCCTAAATCCATAACAAAAATCGGAAAAGCCGCTTTTTTGCAGGCAGGAAATCTGACAACAATTAATCTTCCGGATAGCATAACCCGCATCAAAGATGATACATTTAAAGGTTGTACCGCTCTTACTTCATGCAGCATCGGAAAAAGTATCCGTTCCATTGGAGAATGTGCATTTATGAACTGTTCCGGATTAAATGATATAACAGTTCCGGGAAATGTGAAAGTGATCGGATATAAAGCTTTTGAAAATGCAGGATGCAGAAAAGTTACAATTAATACCGGCGTTACTACCATAGATTATTGGGCGTTTAACAACTGTAACCGTCTGCAGTCTATCAGTATCAGCGATACAGTGACTTCTTTACAGGCAAACTCTCTGGTAAACTGTGATAATCTTACGGATATCAATATATCTGCCACAAACAAACTTTTTTCCTCTGTGAACGGCTGTCTCCTGGATAAAGCAGGAACAACGCTTTATGTCGTACCAGCCGGGAAAAAAGGTGTATTTAATATTCCGTCCTCTGTCTCAAAAATTGAGACCACCGCTTTTTGCGGATGTTCAAAGATTACAGAAATTACAGCTTCCGGTAGCAACTGTTTTGCTTCTTCCCACGGTATCCTTTATAACAAGAATATGACCACTTTAATCAGTTGCCCATCCAGCAAAACAGGAACAATCATTATTCCGGCAACAGTGACAAAGATTGAAGCATCTGCATTCCAACAGTCAAAAGCATCTTCCATTATTATTCCGAACTCTGTTTCATCCATAGGTTACTGTGCCTTTGAATACTGCAAAAACTTAAAGAATATAAAAATTCCGGGTTCGGTGCGCAAAATTTCAAACGCCGCATTTTGGGGTTGTGAAAATCTGAAGAAAGTGACCATTGAAAACGGTGTCAAAAAAATAAAAAGAAATGCATTCCACGACTGTTTTAAATTGGAGAAAGTAATCATTCCTACTTCTGTTACCAAAATAAGCAACAGTGCATTTAAATCTATTGACGGAACCACATTTTATTGCCAGAAAAGTTCCTACGCAATGTCGTTTGCAGTGAAACATTATGATATCGATTACAAGTTAATATAAAAGATGGCTTCATTGTATAAAAAACTTAAATAAAAAATTATCTGTCCATTTATTTTCAATGTAAAATAACGTTAATAAGTGGGCAGATATTTTTTACGCACAAAGAAATTTACGCGTTGTCTTTTTGATATCAATATGATATCATATAAATATCTGATAAAACAAATTAAATTATAGTGTCACAAACGTGTGACGGAAAGGAATTATTTATGAAAGAAAAAATACTTACAACAAGGAAAAACGGGATGACTGTTTTATTTGTAACGCTTCTTCTTTACATCGCTGCCATTATAGGTTTTATTTACGGCCTTGTCTCATCTGCATCAAAAGCCGGAAATGTTTTGACGATAATTTCCTTTATTTGGATTTGTCTCGGATGGATTCCGCTTCTCGGACTAAAAGTTTTAAAACCACAAGAGGCTTTGGTACTTACACTGTTTGGAAATTATAAAGGAACAATAAAAAATGAGGGATTTTACTTTGTAAATCCTTTCTGTACTGCGGTAAATCCTGCTGCCAGAACAAAGCTGGGCCAAAGCGGAGATGTGGATGCACATTCACCAAAAAATCTTTCCGCAACCAGTGCATCTCAGCTTGCCGGAACCGAGTTTGCAAGCAAGAAAATATCACTGAAAATTATGACTTTAAACAACGCCAAGCAGAAAATTAATGACTGTCTGGGAAATCCTGTTGAAATCGGTATCGCAGTTATGTGGCGTGTAACGGACACGGCAAAGGCTGTTTTTAATGTTGACAACTATAAAGAATATCTCTCCCTTCAGTGTGACAGCGCCCTGAGAAATATTGTACGCCTCTATCCTTATGATATTGCACCAAATGTAGACACCACAGGGGACGGCATCGCCGATGAAGGAAGTCTTCGCGGTTCCAGCGATGTAGTCGCTTCACGTATCAGAGAGGAAATACAGTCTAAGGTTTCTGAAGCCGGATTGGAGATCATCGAAGCACGTATCACATATTTAGCTTATGCGACTGAAATTGCCGCCGTTATGCTTCAGAGACAACAGGCGTCTGCCATTGTCGATGCCAGAAAAATGATTGTGGACGGAGCGGTCGGAATGGTGGAGATGGCTCTTGAGCGCCTGAATGAAAATCAGGTCGTTGAACTTGACGAAGAGCGTAAGGCCGCTATGGTTTCTAATCTGCTTGTAGTTCTTTGCGGCAATCATGATGCGCAGCCGGTGGTAAACAGCGGCAGCTTATATTAACTATCTTATGAAGAAAAAACAGATTCCTCTCAGACTTTCAGAAAATCTATACAATGCCATTGCCGCATGGGCAGAAGATGATTTTCGTTCCGTCAACGGTCAAATTGAGTATCTTTTGACTGAATGTGTACGACAGAGAAAGAAAAACGGTAAATATGTCTCTGAACATTTAGATGAGCCGATAGAACCGGATATTAAGTAACAAGGAGCTGCCACGTTTATGATTTTTAATCATTAACGCGACAGCTCCATTACAATTATTATATTTTTGTTTTCAAGAAATCCGACAGATTAAAGAAATTGAAGAAGCCCTTTGTATCCGCTCCACAAATTTTTCACTTTCACTCCTTTATTCAAACAAATCACTTTGGAAATTCTGCAATTTTTCAAATCAATTTCTTTAAATTTTTCCCCTGCAATAATCCAAACTCTCTTTAGTTTCCTGTTGTTTCCAAATTTTACAT
Organism: uncultured Lachnospiraceae bacterium; assembly: GCA_944382505.1. GTDB lineage: Bacteria > Bacillota > Clostridia > Lachnospirales > Lachnospiraceae > Eubacterium_G. The sequence continues at coordinate 1,034 of CALWNA010000257.1, read as the reverse complement.
GTTTTAATTTTTTTAATTCTGTCATATTTAGCCGTTTTAAATTTTTTAATCCTGAAACATCAATGCTTTTTATTGTCTTATTAGATTTTCCGGAAGAACTCCGGATATCTATTTTCTGAAGATTTTTGTTTGTTCCAAAATTAATTTTTTTCAAATTGTAATCACATGCCGAAAACTTTTCTAATTTTTTTACTTTGGATAAATTCAATTTTGCTGTTCCGCTTACACTCTCCAATGTCAATTTTTCTATCTTTTTTCCAAAGCGTATTTTTTTAACTTTTGAAATAGCTACAAGATGAAGTTCCTTTAAATCAGGTAGTTTATCAAAATACCAGGTTCCTACTTTAGAATCACAAGATATCGTTAATTTTGTCAGTTTATTTAGTTTATAAACCTGATTAAAATTTTTCAGCCCGCTTTGTTTTGCGTTCTGTGCAACATAAATATGCAACTCTTGCAGATTAGTAAAGTACTCTAGTCCTTTACAATCAATTGTATCATAGACTGATTTATCAAAACCTCCGACATTGTCATCCGCTGCCTCCTGTGCCGGTATACTCAGTTTTGTAACAGTATTAATTTCATTTTCCGAAAGCATATTGTCATTATTTTTGTCAATTTTTTCTTTTATAATGTACCTCACATATGCATTTGGAAAATTTTCTTCCGATATAGCTACATCTGCGTTTTGTATGCTGGTTTTGAAACTCTCTGCATACACATATCCCGAACTATTTGTTCCAAAAAGTATAACTGCTAATGTTATTGTCAGTAAAATTTTTTTCATAATAATTCTCCCACTAAGTTCATTATATTCAAATTTATTGCTTTTGTACGTTCACTTATTTTAAAGCTTGCACAATTTTAGAAGTTATTTTTTTATTTTAATATTCCGATCTAAATTAAGGTTTCTCGGAATTTTGCATCCCCTAAGATCCAGTTCTTTTATTTTTTTACATTCTACAATTGACAGTTTGCTTAATTTTTTATTATGTCCAAATTGAATGCGTTTTAAATTCTTACATTGCGATACC